>NZ_NPOR01000038.1:0-224029 GCF_003688325.1 Bifidobacterium sp. wkB338 | reverse complement strand
TGTATTTTAAGACCGGCCATGTCTATCTGAATAGTCTTGGATGGCCAGTCACTGGACGTTCCACTCTGCGAGGCGAAACATACTCACAGCTGCAGAAGGTTGCTCTTGGGCAGATTACCCCTGCCGCAGCTGCCAAGAATCTGGATGCCAAGCTCAAAACTCTCTCTTGAAATTCCATGATGAAATCACTGTCCGGTCTGCCCACAATTGGGCAGACCTGGCGGATCAACCTCTTACTAATGCAATTGAAAAAATGAAGGAAGCGTCGTCATGACTGCAGTTGCCAGGTCGGTTTCTCCGGCTTATCAGGCTGATGAGGAGAGGCATAGAAGGGAACGAAAAAAGCGCAATTTGGCGGATAATCTTGTATCCCTGCGATTTCTGCTTCCCCTCTTGGCTGTATATATTGTCATCATTCTCATTCCCTTTTTCCAGAGTTTGGTTTTCAGCTTCACTGATTATGGAGGATATGATCTCGCACTGGCTAAGTTCGTGGGTCTGGCCAACTATCGAATGATTTTCCAGGATCAAACGCTGCTTGCTGGTCTGGGATTCACCCTTGTTTATACCGTTCTGACCACAGCTTTTACCACGGTACTGGCTCTTCCGCTGGCAGTTATCCTCAACCGGCAGTTCTTTGGTAGAAACTTTGCTCGCTCGCTGTTCTTCTTCCTCTCCGTGCCATCTATGGTTGTGCTCGGTCTGGTTTGGCAGTATATCTTTTCTCCACTGGGCAATGGCGCTGTCAATATGGTGCTTGGAAAGATGGGTATCGATCCGGTTCCATGGCTCAGTGATTCGAAGCTGGCATGCTTCTGCATTATTTTCATTGCTGTCTGGGCTCAGACTGGTTGGCATGCCACCCTCTATCTGGCTTACCTACAGGCCGTTCCGGCAGATCTTTACGAGCAGGCATCGGTTGATGGTGCCTCTGGATTTCAGCAGTTCGTACATATCACACTGCCACAGATGGTGCCGGCCATCAGCGTATCTGTTTTTATGCTGCTCACTGGTGGCCTGAAAGTGTATGACCTGCCATTCGCCCTAACAGGAGGAGGGCCTGGAAACGCGACTTATACGGTGACACAATCCATTATTGTCACCGGCATTGGATCGGGCAGGTATGGTGTGGGTTCGGCCTTGGGAGTTCTGTTCTTCATCTGCTGTCTGTTGCTAGTTGCCTTGCAGCAGCTATTGTCCCGCTTGTTTGAAAAGAGGCTGTCATGACAATCACGAGGCGCAGACGAATTCGCACAACAATACTGTCGGTTGTGGTCATAGCCCTGGCGCTTATTTGTGCTTCACCGCTCTATGTCGTCGTCGTCAACACTTTCAAGTCTTCCGGCGAGATGATGTCGAATCCCTTTGGCCTACCCTCGAAGTTTTCTCTTGAAAATTACCGACATGCCTTCGAGAGTCTGCCTATTTTCAGGGCGTTGGCGAACACGGTCCTCGTGACGGTGGCCGGCGTGGCATTGCAAGTCATCATCGGTGCTTTGGCCGCCTACGGCATGGTTCAAAAGCGTAGTAGATTCACGGCCGGCATCGGTGCATTCCTACTTCTCTCCTTTGTGCTGCCGGGGCAGACTCTGCTCATCCCGCAGTATAAGATGGAAGCCGGCTTAGGCTTGGTGGATACCTTGACTGGCCTGGTTGTGCTGTACTTGGCCGGCTCCACTTTCTGCTACTTCCTTGTGGTGCAGTACATGATGAAACTGCCTCAGGAGTTATTTGAAGCCGCACGCATCGACGGTGCGGGACCCTTGCGGATATTCTGGCAGATTGTACTGCCACTGATCCGGCCAATACTGATTACGGTGATTGTTTTTCAGACCATGGGGACATGGAATGATTTCATGACACCCAACATCTACATTTCATCACCGGAAAAGCAGACCATCGTGCTGCAGGTGTTCACTGCTATGGGTCAGTTCACCACTAACTGGCCTCTCTTCATGACCATTACCACTATCGCCTTGATACCGGTCTTCATCTTCTTCATCCTCTGTCAGAAGTGGATAGTGGCGGGCTTGGTCGCCGGTTCAGTTAAGGAATAGGCAGGAATGATTCCCTGGCTTCATTTGACAATGAGCAGGTGGGTTCGGGGATTAAAGAATACAAAAGGACACAAAATTAGGAACGGGGACCTGAATGGCCATTAACATCGAGCTGAGAGCCACAAGCTCAAAGAAACATCATGATCTGCCCATCACCGTCCAAGGAGACGATGTAGATCCTCAAGGCAAGCACATAGCCATCAATGATTACTTTATAAGCATGGATGGCAAACCTTGGTATGGGGTATGCGGGGAGTTCCACTACTCACGGGTAGATGCAGACCGGTGGGACGAGGAACTGGCCAAGATGGCCATGAACGGCATCAACATTGTGTCGACATACGTTTTCTGGAATCACCATGAGGAGCGTGAGGGGCATTGGAATTTTACGGGTAATAGGAATCTGCGTGAATTTGTCCGTCTCTGCGCTCGCAATCACATGTACGTCATTGTTCGTCTTGGACCCTTTGCCCATGGTGAGGCACGCAATGGCGGACTGCCGGATTGGCTCTATGGAAAGCCGTATGATGTCAGATCACTGGATCCTGGATTCCTGGCAGCAGTACGCGATCTCTATAATCATGAAGCCGAGCAGTTACGAGGCCTTTACTATGCTGATGGTGGACCGATTATTGCCGCTCAGCTCGACAATGAATATATGCATTCGGCAGCACCCTGGGAATTGACCACGGGGGTTTCCAATGAGTGGATACCCGGAGGTCATGATGGCGAGGCCTATCTGCAGGCGCTGCGTACTATGGCGACACAGGCGGGTATCCGTGTGCCGTTCTTTACTTCCACGGGGTGGGGAGGTTCACCTGTGCCTTCAGATGTACTGCCCCTTTGGGGAGGATATGCCTATCGTCCTTGGCTTTTCTATGCTCATGGTGGTGAGCATCCCAAGACAGATGAGTATCTCTACCGGAATTACCATGCCGATGACTGCAAGCGAACAGAGGAATTCGATCCTGCGTATCCGCCCTCCTCGCTTCCCTATGCCTGTTGCGAGATGGGAGGCGGGATGTTTTCGTCCTATCGCTACCGGTTCCAGCTGCCGATGAAATCAGTAGATGCCATGGCCAACATCAAATTGGGGTCTGGATGCAACATGCTTGGGTATTACATGTTTCATGGTGGAACCAATCCCCAGGGGGACGGGATCTATCTCAATGAGAGCCAGACCCCGAAGCGATCCTATGACTTCCAGGCGGCGATCGGTCAATATGGCCAGGTCCGTGAATCCTGTAAAAGACTGAAGACCATTCATAGCCTGGTTCAGGATTTTTCTGAGCAGATTACTCCTCTTGAGGTTTATCTGCCATCGGGCCAGGACTGTATAGATCCGGCTGATTCCAACTCTTTGCGTTGGAGTCTTCGTACGGATGGACTTCGTGGATTTGTCTTTCTTAACAATTTTCAGGACCATGCCGAGATGAATCCTCAGAAGAATCAAAGCATTGCATTGACTTTGGCGGATGGGCGGCGGTTGACCATTGATGGCATCGGTCTGGAGAATCAGGAGAACTGCATCCTGCCCTTCAATATGGACCTGGACGGGATCACACTTGTGTGTGCAACTGTGCAGCCGGTAGCGCGGCTGCTGCCTCGTAGCGGGAATCGACCGACCTTTGTGTTCATGAAACCGGATGGCATGTCTCGTTATTACATGCGCTTCCAAGAGGGCGCAGTCATGTCAGAAGAAGTTGATGCCGATGCGCAGCGGCAATTGATCACCGTTACCTGTGGGGACAAGGCCATCGATGTTGTAGTGGTTAATAGGAATCAGTCGAACGCCATGTATGTGGTCGATCATGACAGTCTTGTCTTTGTGGATGACGACTCAAATCTGTTCATGTCAAGTCCAGGAAGCGCGGTGCTGGAGTCGTCGAGTGCTCACCCTGTTATCGAGTCGTGGCCACCTTTTTCAGCAGTGCTCAATTCGGAACCTGTGGCTTTGCCACATCAGGATGTTCGAGTCGATGAGGCCGGTACTATGAAGTACATCCTGCATTTGCCATCTCTGGCAATGGATGCATTAGGACACCATGGGGTTACGGATATGCTGTTGCGTATCCGGTATTCCGGTGATATCGCCTGGCTTTGGGCTGGGTCGACTCTATTGGATGATAACTTTGCCAATGGTTCCACCTGGGAGGTGGGACTCAGGGACTATCGACGAGAGTTGTGGGACAATGACAATACCTTGGTGCTTGGTCTGACTCCACTGAAAAAGGGATCTTTTGTCAACGTGGATTCGGCAATGGCTGCCCGTACCGAACAGGTGGAGCAATCAGTCGGCAGGCTTATCTCAGTTGAGTTGACCCCTATTTATGCCTATGAGCTTCAGATAAGATGATTCTTGCGTGGTAAAGGTTATGTCTGTTAGCGGGTGTCTATTGGTATTGTGCTCATCTGCTGTCGCAGGGTTAGGATGAAACGGGTATAGGGACATCTCAGTGTGACGGGCGAGGGAGGCGGGTTTTTGGATTCTGCGGAAAAGCACATCTGGGGCGGTAGTTTCGACTATTACACCTATACTCCTAGCCTCAATGCCAAGAAAGTTTTGCTTTATCCTCTGGAAACCGGGTTCTTCCATATGCTCGACGGTCATTGCACCGAGCGTGACACTTATCCCAGTTTTCAAATCATGTATTTGAAATCAGGCGAGCTCACACTGCGTACCAATGCTATGCAGGGCGTTGCCCATGGTGGTCAGTTTGTGCTTTTGGATTGTTACCAATACCATCGCTACCAGTCTGTGGGGTCGACAGAGATGCTTTGGATGCACTTCGATGGTCAGGCGGCCCGGTTTTATTACCAGCAGATAATGGCCAAGCGAGGGCCGATCTTCGCTCTGGAGCAGGATGAAAAGGCATTGCACCCGCTAAAGACCATTTACAACATATTTCGGTCCGGCACCTATTTATCCGAAACAATGCTTGCGAAATATGTGACCGACATTCTGACCTGGTTCGTTGATGCGCCGATCGGACAGGGTGACGTTGACAGGAGTAGCCATGACATTCAAATGGTGATGACCTATATTGCCAATCATCTGGATGAGCCCCTCGATCTTCATCAGCTTGCCGCTATGACTGGCCTGGGGGAGCGCAGCTTCATTAGGGTATTCAAAAAGGCAACCGGTTATACGCCTCATGCCTATGTTATGGACGCGCGCATCAATTCGGCTCGAAGCATGCTCAGCAATTCCTCCAAGCCTGTCGAGCAGATAGCTCTGAATTGCGGGTATTCCAAGCTGTCCGTCTTTTGCAGCGCTTTTAAGTCAAAAGTAGGTGTGTCTCCTATGGAGTACCGCCGCCGTACTTTGTAAATATTGTAAATGATGGATTAAATCGATGACCGCGTCAAGTACATATTCCGTAATGAAGAGTATCTTGGTGAAGTCCGTTATGTTTCATAGTCCAGCTGTAGTTAAGAGACTCCTATGGATAATTGCATCTGGTCTGTATAGTATGTGCTCTGTAGATGAGATTGGCATAACATGCATAGACGGATTAAGTCGCCATGAGGCGAGGGTTGAAATGGTCTTCTGACCGTTCTTATAAAAGGGCTCATCAGTATTGACTGATGGGCCTTTTGTTTTACCTTTTAATATGCTGCGCTTAAACTTTCAGCTATTAATACGTGTACGCAGTATCTCTTTAGAACGGTCAGTGACCGAATTGACATTATCGGATAAAGGTATTATCTTCGATTAAAAGAACGAAGTTGTTCGCCCATACGAGGGAGAAGGGTTGATGGTTAAGATGGTTGTGCTCAGATTCGAAGATGCCTACCTGCCTAAGTGGGTCTTTGGTTTGCGCTTGGCAAACGATACCCAAAGTAATTGCGATCTATCCTCTGGCAGGATGTTTAGATGACGACCGAAGGCAATGAGATAGACGAATATCTGGCCCGCACCTCGAAAGATCATGGTTTTGAAGTCTGCGTGCAGCATCTGGTGATGACGGGATGTCTTGATGCAGCCTTCGCTGGTCGACTGGCCGGTTATCCGTATGACCAGGATCAGGCTGATATGGGCCTGGACACAGGCCTTCTTCATGACATAGGCAAGTATTCGGATGAATTCCAGAGGATGATCAGGGAGGCCTATGATGAGCAGTAGTGTCAACCACTCTTCATACGGGATGAAAGTAGCGTATAAGCTTCATCTTCAAGAAGCCATGTTTGCCATCGCAGGACATCATGCTGGTTTGCCGGATTTTGGCAATCGTATTGATACCGAGAATTCAAGCACCTTGGTCGGCAGAATGAAGCGTCCCAACCCTGATGCCTCGCATTGGAAGGATGAGATTACCCTTCCCGAAGTCAAGCCGCTCGCTTCTTTGGGCTCGCACTTCTCAAACATGATGCGTATCCGTATGCACGAATCAGCACTAGTGGATGCGGATCGGCTGGATGCTGAGTTCTTTGTCAATGGCAAAGTAGAGCGCGATGAATCGCCATTTCTCGAGCAGCTGCTTCAGGATCTCGGTCCTGATCGTCTGTCCAGCTCTATTATGCCGCCTCCACAGGAATTACGCGAAATAAGCAAAGCGCTAGCTGGGCAGCTGCGTGAGCATCAGTCGATCAGAATCATGGCGCTTGCTGAAATCATGGAACGCAGGGCTGAGTCCTTCCTGTCGGCGAAGGCGAGTACGTCGTTGAATGAAAAGCGTAATGCCATATTGCGTGACTGTCTTACTCACGGAGCCGATCCTGAATGGAAACCAGGTCTATACACGCTGACCGCTCCCACAGGCGGCGGCAAGACTGATTCCTCGCTTACGTTCGCGCTTGAACATGCCAAAACACACCATATGGATAGGGTTATTTACGTCGTGCCCTACACGTCAATCATCGACCAGACGGTAAAGGAATTCGAAACCCTCCTTGGGCCAGATGCGGTTCTGCCGCACTATGCAGATGCTGCTTTCCAATTAAAAGAGGAAGACGAGCTTACAGCAAACGATTTGCATCGCAGTTTTGCGGCCGAGAACTGGAACATGCCGGTTATCGTAACCACTGCTGTGCAGTTTTTCGAAAGCCTGTTCGCCAACAAGGCCTCTAAACTCAGGAAGATTCACAACATAGCTAACTCTGTTGTGATCTTCGATGAGGCCCAGACCTTGCCCTTGCCTCAGCTAAAACCGTGTGTACAGGCCATTGCTGAGCTGGTTACCAATTATCACGTCACTGCGGTACTGTGTACAGCCACACAGCCGGCCTTGCAGGATCTGTTTGCCCAGGCTCTTCGACTTCCAACTCTGGCAATTCCAGAAATTGCGCCATTGAGCGAAAAAGAGCGCTCGGAATTCCGGCGCAACCGAATCGTCGATGACGGTCATAAGAATATGGATGAGATGGCTGAAGCAGTAGAAGGTCATAATCAGGTTCTGTGCGTGGTCAACACACGTAAGGAAGCGCAGTACATCTCCGGAATGGTGCGAAAGCATGGCTTTGAAGACGGCACTTTCTGCCTGACTACACTGCAATGTGCCTATGACAGGGAACGTTTGCTGAAGCAGATACGGGATCGCCTCGCCCAAGGAGAATCTTGTAGGGTCGTATCCACGTCTCTAATAGAGGCCGGAGTGGATGTCGATTTTCCTGAGGCGTATAGGGAACAGACTGGTCTTGATTCGATTCTTCAGACAGCTGGCCGTTGCAATAGAGAAGGTCGACGTGATGCGGATGCCTCATTGGTCCATGTTTTTTCCACTGATGAGGGGCAAGTTTCATTTTTGAAACAGAATATGCTGGCTTTCGATTTGGTGCGGGAAGGCAATGCTGACCTGGCGTCGTCAAAAGCGATTCATGAATACTTCACTAGGCTCTTTGGAATGCGTGGGGACGAGAGTCTCGATCAGCGGCAGATTCTTAAGGCTCATGAGCGTGGAATTTCAGGATGCCGTATGCCGTTCGCTCGGATTGCTGAGCGGTTCAAGCTGATTGATACTCCAACTGTTCCCGTCTATATACCCGTCAATGAAGAAGCGAGCGCCCTATGTGCTCAACTGGCTGACCCTCGCTGCTATACGCGAGGTTTGTTCCGCCGATTGGGCCGGTATGCGGTCAACGTTTGGCCTAAACAGCTGGACAGGCTCAAAGAGGCCGGAAAGATATCCGCTTTGGCAGAGCATGGTACCAAATCGGATGATGACGCATTTATTCTGCTGGACATGGGCATGTACGACAGTGCTACAGGTTTGCAAGTCGATGAAGATCAGCTGCCTCAAAACGGGCTGCTGTATTGATGACTGAATCGTAATCAGCAATACCGGCAACAGGAAAGGAGACCAATGACAGTACAACTGGAGGTCTGGGGTCCGTATGCCCTCTTCACCAGACCTGAAATGAAAGTAGAGAGGGTCTCGTATGACGTGATGACGCCGTCGGCTGCACGGGGGATTTTGGAAGCTGTGTTCTGGCATCCGGGCATGGTCTGGCGGATTGACAGGATCGTGGTTATGAATCCCATAAGGTTCACCAGTGTTCGTCGCAATGAGGTCAGCAGCGTGATATCGGCCGATACTATCCGGTCGATGATCAATGATCCGTCCAAAGACAGCGCGATCTACGCTTCCTCAGACATTCAGCAGCGTGCCTCCACCATTCTGCAGGATGTTCACTACGTGATTGAGGCGCATTTTGATATGAATAGCAAAGCAGCTGCAGGGGATTCGCCAGCTAAATTCATCAGCATGTTCAATAGGCGGGCTCAGAACGGTCAGTACTATCACCACCCTTATTTTGGAACCCGGGAGTTCCCTGTCGATTTTCGGCTTTGGGATGTCGATAAGGGTCAGCCCAAGGGATTCGAAAACGGTCGTCGGGATCTGGGGTACATGTTATACGACATGGACTATCGAGACCCTGCGGATCCGCAACCTATGTTTTTCAGGGCTGAGCTGATTAACGGTGTGCTGGATGCAACTGATCCGAAGGTGAGCTCATGATCGGCGAACTAGTCAGACTTTACGATCGGCTGGTGGAGGCTGGCCAGGCACCGCGGTATGGATATAGCGTTGAAAACGTTCCGTGGGGACTGGACATAGCGGATGATGGGACCATAACGCACGTCATTCCGTTTGGGACATTGACAAAGAACAAGCAGTTCAGACGTATGATGTCTGTCCCAGCACATGCATTGCGGACAGTGAAGATTCAGGCCAATTTCCTCTGTGACAACTCCTCTTACCTGCTTGGTGCAGATGCCAACGGTGCAACAAACAAAGCAGCCAAACGCTTTGCAGCTGCTGCTGAATTGCATCGACAAGTGCTCGCAAATGCCGATGAAGCTGAAGCCCGTGCAGTACTCGCTTTCTTCTCCCGTACGCCTCAAGCGGCAGTTGTAGAGGAGAATTTGGGTGAAGGGGACTGGAAGAAGGCCTTAACCGGTAATTTTGTCCTCTGCTTTAACGGCTTACCTTTATCTAAAAACCGAACCATGCAGAAATACTGGGATTCATGGTTCTCTTCGGATGACGAGGACAGTGGTGAAACGGCCGCTGGTTCTGAAACCATGCAAAGTGTTGTTTCAGGCCAAGCTGTCGTCCCTGCTCTTACTCATCCAAATATCAGAGGCGTCCGCAACGCACAATCCAGTGGATCAGCACTAGTGTCTTTCAATGCGCCAGCATATCTTTCCTACAACAAAAAGCAGGATCAAAATGCTCCTATGAGCAAACGTGAAGCCTTTGCTTATACTACAGCCTTAAATACTGTGCTGAAAGACGATCAGTATACAAGAACTGTAAATGATGGTTCCTTGACGATTGTTTCCTGGGCAGAGTCAGGACAGGCTGAGTACTCAGCTGAGATGAACTTGTGCATTGAAGGCGCTGCAGGGGTTGACCAACAGGATCTAATAGCCACTGTCACGGCCTTGTCTAAAGGGAACCCCGTTGATTTCAATGGTGTCAGGCTTAATCCGGATGAGCATTTTTACATCCTTGGGCTTGCCCCTAATGCGGCCAGGCTTTCGGTGTCCTTCTTCTTGAAGGACACTTATGGCAGTTACATGGAACATGTACGTCGTCATTATGCAGATTTGGATATCGAACGACCGAAATTTGATAAACGTCACGATCTACCTGTGTGGATGCTCCTTGCGCAAACTGTGCCATCTGCCGCTGGTGGGAAAAAGAGGATTCCAGCTTCCCCCCGTACAGTTTCCGACCTATTTAAGGCCATTCTTACAGGTGCGCCCTATCCTACGTCGCTCCTGACTGCTGTCGAGAACCGCATTGGCGTTGAGCATGAAGTGCCCCGCGCCAAGGCGGCAATCATCAAAGCGTATTTTCTTCGTCATCAAAACAACCAATGCCCTAAGGAGGTATTGCAAGTGTCCATCAACAAAGAAAGCACCAATGTGCCCTATGTCCTAGGACGGCTGTTCGCCCTGTACGAGGACATACAACATGCTGCGAATCCTGGTATCAATACCACGATTGGTGACCGGTTCTTTACTAATGCATCGACCATGCCCGCCGTGGTTTTCCCGCACTTGGGCGATTTGGCGAAAAAGCACCTGCGAAAACTGTCGACGGGAACGCGCATTTACTATACCAAGCGTATCGCCGATCTGATGACCAGAATCGGCGAGAACTTCCCGACGAGGTTATCGCTGCCTGAACAGGGTGCTTTCCAGCTCGGATATTATTTCGAGACTCAGGAGCGCTACAAGGGCAAGAACAAGGACGACAATAAGGAAACTAACAAGGAAGAAGGAATTGTAAATGAGTGAGCAAACTGCCAAGGCTATCCAAAATAGGTACGATTTCTCCATTCTCTATGATGTTGAGAATGGCAATCCCAACGGAGATCCGGAATCAGGCAATATGCCACGAACCGATAGTGAGACAGGGATTGGAATTGTTACTGATGTTTGCCTGAAGAGGAAGATACGTAACTATGTGCAGTTAATTAACGGGGATAAGGCGCCCTGGCGTATTTATATCAAGCAGCAGGTTCCGCTGAACCGCCTCGATGCTGAGGCGCTAAAAGCGGTTGGCGTCAATGGGGATCCCGATATGGACAGTATCGGGAAGGCTTTAAAAAAGGCCAAGAAAGAAAACGGCGAGCTGGATAGATTAATCCTCGATTACATGTGCTCCAATTTCTTCGATATCAGGACCTTTGGCGCAGTGATGACCACCTTCGTCAAGGGCGGGTTGGCCTGTGGCCAGGTGCGTGGCCCTGTGCAACTTGGATTCTCGAGGTCCATCGATCCGATTTTCCCGCAGTCTGTCACCATCACCAGGGTGGCCATTACTACGGAAAAAGACCAAGAGAACAAGAACAACGAGATGGGCAACAAGTCCATCGTTCCTTACGGTTTATACCGTGCTGATGGCTATGTGAATGCCAAGCTAGCACAAAAGACCACCGGATTTAGCGAGGAAGACTTGGCCATGCTTTGGCAGGCCATTCTCAATATGTTCGAATTTGATCATTCTGCTGCCAGGGGCAAGATGGCCGTTCGCAAGCTCTACGTCTTCAAGCACAGCAACGATCTTGGCGATGCTCCCTCCTATAAGCTGTTCGATAGTATTCATGTGGCCCATAAGCCTGAGGTTGAGACACCGCGCAGCTTCTCGGATTACGATGTGACCGTCGATACTTCAGCTATTCCGCAGTCGGTCGAACTGACTGAAATGGTGGATGGCTGAGAACACTACAATGAGTGATAATTCCATGGACTTGTCCATGGCCACAGGGCCGGCCGAATATCCTGAGGATGAATGGCTGGCCCTGTCTGGCATTCAGCATTTTGAGTTCTGTAAGCGCCAATGGGCATTGATCCACATAGAGGAGCAGTGGCGTGACAACACCAGAACATATGCAGGAGACTTCGAGCACCGACGTGCTCACGACTACCATGCTTCTGAAAAACGCGGCGACACCTTGATACTGCGCGATCTGCGTGTATTCTCCCGAAAGTTGGGAGTCGTCGGCGATTGTGACATCGTCGAATTTCACGCAGCTCAGGATGGAGTTTCGTTGATAGGCAGGAGAGGACGTTGGAAACCCTATCCTGTTGAGTACAAGCATGGTTCCAGCAAGGTCAATAATGCTGATCGTTTGCAATTGTGTGGCGAAGCTATGTGTTTGGAAGAAATGCTCTCTTGCAGCATCAGCCAGGGGGCATTGTTCTATCAGCGGACCAAGCGTCGTGAATTGGTCGAGCTCAATGATGATCTTCGCGCTCAGGTAGTCCATGATCTGGCACAGATGCGGGACCTTTATCGGCGAGGTCATACTCCCAAGGTGAAGCCAAAGTCGGGGTGCCGGTCATGCTCATTGAAAGATATCTGTCTGCCTGAACTTGTGCATAAGTCTTCCGCTGCTGACTACATTCGAAAGACCCTGAAAGAGTTGTAGGGGTAACTTGGGCAATGAGAGTTTATTGAGGAAAAGCGCCGGAGGGAAGCGATGATCCATTGAGACAGATGTTAAACACCTTGTTTGTCACTACAGAGGATGCCTACCTTTCCCTAGAGCAGGAGAACGTTGTGGTGAATGAGGACGATCGCGTCATGGGACGGATACCACTGCGTGCCTTGGAGTCTATTCTTTGCTTCAGTTACAAGGGTGCTTCGCCAGCCTTGCTGGGAAAGTGCAATGAATTTGGTGTCTCGTTCGCCTTCTACTCCCCTCAGGGCAAATACTATGGGTCAGTGCTTGGAGAGGCTAACAGAAATGTGCTTTTGCGACGCCGTCAATATCACATGGCCGATGACGATAACGAGGTCTGTTCGATTGCAGCCTCGTTCGTCATGGGCAAGATATTCAATGCACGACAGGTGCTGGAGCGTGCTACCCGAGACCACGCCTTACGGATCAATGTGCCTCGTGTCAAAGAGCAGAGTGCCCGTCTGTTGGCAGCCTTGCAGGAATTGAATGGCTGCCAAACGCCAGATTCGGTTCGTGGTGTGGAGGGAGAAGCGGCGAGGTGCTACTTTTATGCCTTTGACGATCTCATCCTCACGAATAAGGATGATTTCTACTTCGAGCAGCGTAGCCGAAGGCCACCGATGGATAGGATGAATGCCTTGCTCTCATTTATCTACGTGTTACTCTCTGGAGATTGTCGTTCTGCACTTCAAGGTGTCGGCCTTGATCCTTACGTCGGGTTCTTGCATACAGACAGGCCAGGTAGATCTTCGCTGGCTTTGGACCTTGTTGAGGAATTGCGTCCAATCTTTGCGGATCGGCTGGCTTTGTCTCTGGTCAACACCCATGTGGTTAAGGCTGAAGATTTTGAGGTTCGAGAGAACGGAGGAACTTATCTTAACGACAAGGGGAGGAAGCAGGTGCTTTCAGCCTGGCAGAAGCGCAAGAATGAGCAAATCATGCACCCCTTCCTTAAGGAGAAAGTGCCGTGGGGGTTGGTGCCATATGTACAGGCATTATTGCTGGCTAGATATATACGTGGGGATATGGATGCCTATCCGCCAATGTTTTGGAAGTAGGGTGAAGAAATAATGATGGTGGTTGTTGCCTATGATGTCGACACCTGTGAGGCGGCCGGCCGGAGACGGCTGCGACAGGTCGGCCATGAGTGCATGAAGTTTGGGCAGCGTGTGCAAAATAGTGTGTTCGAATGCGTGGTCACTCCCGCCGACCGTGAGCTTCTGAAACAGCGGCTGATGACGTTGATCAATCCTCAGGAAGACAGCTTGATCTTGTATGACCTGGGTGCCAGATACTCGCGCAGAATCCATTACTACGGGGTGAGGCGTCATATTCCTGTTGACCAAGTGATGATGTTATAGAGTTATGTGTCTTTGGTTGTACTGTTTTGTTTGAGCCACGGAAATTAGACGATAGCTAAGTGGCTGGTGTAATTCTGTAAACGGTGCAGTATGTTGACTACTGTTGTTGTGGATCAACGTTGGCGCGAAACGCTAGCAATCATGTATTCACCTGATCCTTCGCGCCGCAAATCTTTACTTCATGACGATATACGGTCTTAATTTCGCATGTTTTTGAGCTGAGTTCTTTTCGCATTTCAAATCAGACGGCTATTTATACGAAGGAAGCTAGAATTTTGGTGAATCGGATGAACAGTTGTTTGATAACTGAATAGTGATGTTATCAACTTGAAGCATCATCTCAATTGCTCGACTAGAAAACAGAAGCTGGATACCTAGTTCGGGCTGTTGGGAGTTGTCAGCCATTTAAAGCTGATCATATATTGGTCATTGGATGTATCATTGTGCTGTCGCTCCCTTCACGGGAGCGTGGATTGAAATCTCAAAATGCCGGTTGGTCTGACTCCCTGCAAAGAGTCGCTCCCTTCACGGGAGCGTGGATTGAAATTCGACTGCATTAAGCAGGTCGTCATAATCCTTAGCGTCGCTCCCTTCACGGGAGCGTGGATTGAAATCTGCCCGTAGACTTCAAAATGATCTATGATCTGTAGGGTCGCTCCCTTCACGGGAGCGTGGATTGAAATCAGTAGTCGGCTGGGAGGATGGCGTTTGCGAAATCGTCGCTCCCTTCACGGGAGCGTGGATTGAAATGAGACCAAAGAGCAGCACTACTATAAGGTGGTGGGTCGCTCCCTTCACGGGAGCGTGGATTGAAATTGCACAAGCTGTGGCTGCAAACGCTGCTAGTTACTGTCGCTCCCTTCACGGGAGCGTGGATTGAAATATCCGTCTGCCAGTAGTCCGCAGGCAGGATCGCGTGTCGCTCCCTTCACGGGAGCGTGGATTGAAATCCCTGGAATCCCTTGTTCCAGGCGGCAAAGTCCATGTCGCTCCCTTCACGGGAGCGTGGATTGAAATTTCGATAATGGGGCTGTTCCAGCCGGGATGATTGGTCGCTCCCTTCACGGGAGCGTGGATTGAAATATCGTTCATCCCAGTGGTCTTGTGTTGGATGTTGGTCGCTCCCTTCACGGGAGCGTGGATTGAAATGCGGGAAAATCGAGGAACAGCTTCTGGGCGTATCGTCGCTCCCTTCACGGGAGCGTGGATTGAAATATTTCAGTCTTTTACCGGGAAATGCAGACGACAGAGTCGCTCCCTTCACGGGAGCGTGGATTGAAATCGCCGTGGCGTGTGTGACCGTGTGTCACCCGGTATCAGTCGCTCCCTTCACGGGAGCGTGGATTGAAATCGCATAAGCCATAACATCCAAACCGGCCAGCGTATGTCGCTCCCTTCACGGGAGCGTGGATTGAAATAATATCCGACGCGTGATGGACTGACATACGCAGGTCGCTCCCTTCACGGGAGCGTGGATTGAAATCGCTCACGCCGGGCCGAGGCCCTGGGAGGCGACGGTCGCTCCCTTCACGGGAGCGTGGATTGAAATTACAAAGTCAGAGCTTAATAAGGCCAAGGAATTGGTCGCTCCCTTCACGGGAGCGTGGATTGAAATTGTTCGGTGGTGTTGATGGTGCGCACCGAATCCGTCGCTCCCTTCACGGGAGCGTGGATTGAAATCCCAATGTCGTGTCCCTGCCGAGCTCGGCATTGGCGTCGCTCCCTTCACGGGAGCGTGGATTGAAATCAATTGCGGTCTACTAAGCTTGTTCAAAGTGCCCGTCGCTCCCTTCACGGGAGCGTGGATTGAAATATCCCATGTATCCGGCGATCCGAAAATGGCGGTAAGGTCGCTCCCTTCACGGGAGCGTGGATTGAAATTGGAAGAAAACGGGATCGGTCGTCTGGTTTCCGGTCGCTCCCTTCACGGGAGCGTGGATTGAAATTTGGTGGGACGATTCGGGTCTTGAGGGTGAATACGGTCGCTCCCTTCACGGGAGCGTGGATTGAAATTCCAACGGCAGCACGCGGGGTTCAGAACTCGGGTGTCGCTCCCTTCACGGGAGCGTGGATTGAAATCTTGCCGTGGGGCGTACAGCATCATCAGCGTGGGTCGCTCCCTTCACGGGAGCGTGGATTGAAATAAGGTGCCGGTGGATACCGTGTACCACCAACGCGAGTCGCTCCCTTCACGGGAGCGTGGATTGAAATCAAAATGCTTGACAATCTGGTGGGGAGATGTTATAGTCGCTCCCTTCACGGGAGCGTGGATTGAAATAAGGTGCCGGTGGATACCGTGTACCACCAACGAGGTCGCTCCCTTCACGGGAGCGTGGATTGAAATCAAGAACATGAGCGTCAAGGATGTGGATATTCTCGTCGCTCCCTTCACGGGAGCGTGGATTGAAATACTACTTTGGCGATGCCTTGGATGACGCTTGCGAGTCGCTCCCTTCACGGGAGCGTGGATTGAAATCAGACGCGAGTCCAGTCACCGGAGAAAATCCCCGGTCGCTCCCTTCACGGGAGCGTGGATTGAAATACTGAAGCCTGGGCACTCTGAGCGATATGGTGTGGTCGCTCCCTTCACGGGAGCGTGGATTGAAATAAGGTGAGACCATATTGAGAATCTCCCCTCATCGGGTCGCTCCCTTCACGGGAGCGTGGATTGAAATTTGGGGATCGATGGGATCATCCAGGTGCCGTGGCGTCGCTCCCTTCACGGGAGCGTGGATTGAAATCTCTCCGCGTCGGCTGGCCTGCCGTATCATATGGTCGCTCCCTTCACGGGAGCGTGGATTGAAATACAGCCAGGATGGAGTTGCTTAGTTGCTGCATTTGTCGCTCCCTTCACGGGAGCGTGGATTGAAATACGTTTGGTCCACACCCTCCCTACATGCTGCACCGTCGCTCCCTTCACGGGAGCGTGGATTGAAATTGCGGTCGTGGACTGGGTTAATCGCGAGCTGCCAGGTCGCTCCCTTCACGGGAGCGTGGATTGAAATAACAAGTAGCGCAAAATGCCGGTTGGTCTGACTCGTCGCTCCCTTCACGGGAGCGTGGATTGAAATGAAATCTGCCTCGTCGCATGCGTCGCCCCAAGACAGTCGCTCCCTTCACGGGAGCGTGGATTGAAATTGAAGCGGGGTTTTTCGTCGGATGGGCGGAAAACCGGTCGCTCCCTTCACGGGAGCGTGGATTGAAATGGGTTAGAGCCGGGGCTACTCAACAGATCTCCTGAGGTCGCTCCCTTCACGGGAGCGTGGATTGAAATTCGTCAACAGAACACCAACCTACAGAACGCTCAGGGTCGCTCCCTTCACGGGAGCGTGGATTGAAATCAATCGCCCATCGGCTACTATCACGCGAATAGCGTGTCGCTCCCTTCACGGGAGCGTGGATTGAAATAGTGCTTCTAAGTGCTCTTTGAGTCGTCTGGCTGGTCGCTCCCTTCACGGGAGCGTGGATTGAAATTGGTGGTCACAGCAAGCCAAGCCACAGATTGTAGTCGCTCCCTTCACGGGAGCGTGGATTGAAATTGGCGGCACTGCTGGGTGTGCTCGCTATCGTCATGTCGCTCCCTTCACGGGAGCGTGGATTGAAATGACGCCCAGGAGGACTGGCCCATGGTGTTCGGCAGTCGCTCCCTTCACGGGAGCGTGGATTGAAATACAGGAAGGCCGTACAGGAATCGTGGGACATCATGTCGCTCCCTTCACGGGAGCGTGGATTGAAATCTGGATCGCCCTTGTCCCCCTTGTCGCCTTTGGGACGTCGCTCCCTTCACGGGAGCGTGGATTGAAATCCTACGGGTGGGAATGGCTGGCTGGCAATGAGCGTGTCGCTCCCTTCACGGGAGCGTGGATTGAAATAGCTGTATCCTCGGTCTTGCTCTGCTGCTGCGAGTCGCTCCCTTCACGGGAGCGTGGATTGAAATTGATAAGTGGCGAGATACCGCCGTTTCCCAACCCTGTCGCTCCCTTCACGGGAGCGTGGATTGAAATGACATCTGCTTCTTCGCAGCCAGCGTCTTGACTGAGTCGCTCCCTTCACGGGAGCGTGGATTGAAATTGATGATACGGTCGCGCAGATGGCTGGTGGTCGTCGCTCCCTTCACGGGAGCGTGGATTGAAATCACGGCTTTTTGTGCGGTCGGCTTCCTCGCCTAGTCGCTCCCTTCACGGGAGCGTGGATTGAAATGTGTTGTGCCCGGTCTCACGGTTGGCTGGCCGCAGGTCGCTCCCTTCACGGGAGCGTGGATTGAAATTTTGATGGAGCGTAAAGCCATAGTACCTTGGTCATGTCGCTCCCTTCACGGGAGCGTGGATTGAAATCATCATCACACAGACCGCCAAACGCTATGTACCCGAGTCGCTCCCTTCACGGGAGCGTGGATTGAAATCCGGTCTTGGGGTCGTCATGCTCGCCAGGGTCCAAGTCGCTCCCTTCACGGGAGCGTGGATTGAAATCTCATCCGCACCATCACCGGCGGACCCGACCAGGGGTCGCTCCCTTCACGGGAGCGTGGATTGAAATCCATACCTGACGATGATGGTTGGAACGACGGCCAGTCGCTCCCTTCACGGGAGCGTGGATTGAAATGTCATTCAGATGGGAGACCCGGTTGGAGACGATTGGTCGCTCCCTTCACGGGAGCGTGGATTGAAATCCGGTGGCTTTGGCATAGTCGAGTATCTCATCCTGTCGCTCCCTTCACGGGAGCGTGCATTGAAATCCCGACGGCCCCAGGCTGACAGCCGGCTGCCTCGGTCGCTCCCTTCACGGGAGCGTGGATTGAAATCTCAAGCCCCTGCGCGGCCACACGCCATTATCAGCGTCGCTCCCTTCACGGGAGCGTGGATTGAAATTTTATACCAACGCTGGACTGCCTCGTCCCTGCTCGTCGCTCCCTTCACGGGAGCGTGGATTGAAATTGAGAGTATTTGGGTATCGCGGATTATGTGATTATGTCGCTCCCTTCACGGGAGCGTGGATTGAAATATCTGCCCGACACTTGAGCGTGGTCGTGCCCTGGAGTCGCTCCCTTCACGGGAGCGTGGATTGAAATCAGTCATACCCGAGAGGTGTGGGCTGACGGCTTGGTCGCTCCCTTCACGGGAGCGTGGATTGAAATCCAATAGCGGATAGCCTGCTGCGAAACTCCTAGGGTCGCTCCCTTCACGGGAGCGTGGATTGAAATCCACTCTACGGGAGGGACTCTAACGGGGTGCTCGTCGCTCCCTTCACGGGAGCGTGGATTGAAATAAGGGCGATCTCGACGATACGCAAAAGGTCGGTCGTCGCTCCCTTCACGGGAGCGTGGATTGAAATTGTTTGACAATCCTATATTACTGAGTAATATAAGGTCGCTCCCTTCACGGGAGCGTGGATTGAAATACTTATACTAAGTCAACAGCGTACAAGGCAGATGTCGCTCCCTTCACGGGAGCGTGGATTGAAATATATCGATGACCTTGCCAAAGATGGCCTCGTCGAGTCGCTCCCTTCACGGGAGCGTGGATTGAAATGAGGACTGACTGCAGTGGGGGGATAATGGGGATGATGTCGCTCCCTTCACGGGAGCGTGGATTGAAATCCTATAAGGCCCGCATCCTGCGGGCCTTTTGCATGTCGCTCCCTTCACGGGAGCGTGGATTGAAATCCGCCTCGGTACATACTTTCATAGGCGGTTGGGCGGTCGCTCCCTTCACGGGAGCGTGGATTGAAATTTGAGACTTTTGGCGGCACAAGCAAACTGGATATGGTCGCTCCCTTCACGGGAGCGTGGATTGAAATACCATACACGGCCATAACCTCCATTGTGGATGATGGTCGCTCCCTTCACGGGAGCGTGGATTGAAATACAGCGGCACGAAACGGCGTGACTAATGCCTTTGGGTCGCTCCCTTCACGGGAGCGTGGATTGAAATAGCGAGGCACCAACGAACATTCCAAGAGGGGCGGTCGCTCCCTTCACGGGAGCGTGGATTGAAATGACGGGGTGGCCTACCGTGAGGCGAAGCCGGACGTCGCTCCCTTCACGGGAGCGTGGATTGAAATACGTGAAACATATCCGCCATACCCGTTGACCACGTCGCTCCCTTCACGGGAGCGTGGATTGAAATATCGTCTCGTCGGTCCCTCCGCCCGCCCCTGTGGTCGCTCCCTTCACGGGAGCGTGGATTGAAATCAAGAGGGTCGGTGACCATCACGCCGGCCACCAGGTCGCTCCCTTCACGGGAGCGTGGATTGAAATCCGTTCGGTGACGCGAAGCTGATCACAGCCGTCAGGTCGCTCCCTTCACGGGAGCGTGGATTGAAATGGGAGTAATCGCCTGAGAAACACCGAGTACAGGTTGTCGCTCCCTTCACGGGAGCGTGGATTGAAATTGCGGTTCCATGGCAGGCGAGTGGGTGCTTGGCGCGTCGCTCCCTTCACGGGAGCGTGGATTGAAATAGTCGCAAAAACAGCAGGCGGCATCGCCAAGACGTCGCTCCCTTCACGGGAGCGTGGATTGAAATTGGGCCAGCGTCGTGATGATGGAAGTGACGATGAGTCGCTCCCTTCACGGGAGCGTGGATTGAAATGGGAAAATCATGCCGCCTTGAGTGCGGGCTAATGGTCGCTCCCTTCACGGGAGCGTGGATTGAAATTCCCTCTCAGTAGTGACCGGTCTTAGCATAGGGGTCGCTCCCCTCACGGGAGCGTGGATTGAAATTTTACGCGTCAATCTGACGTGACGAAATTAAGTGGTCGCTCCCTTCACGGGAGCGTGGATTGAAATCTCTGGTTTTCGGTGGGTGCCTGCCCTCCAGGCGGTCGCTCCCTTCACGGGAGCGTGGATTGAAATCGGTACGGTTCAGCCTCCAGCTCCGGCGATGGGGGTCGCTCCCTTCACGGGAGCGTGGATTGAAATATCGAAGACACCAAAGAGGCAATCCGCAAAAGTGGGTCGCTCCCTTCACGGGAGCGTGGATTGAAATTGTAATGCTCGTGTGCTGCCATGATATAAGGTCTGGTCGCTCCCTTCACGGGAGCGTGGATTGAAATTGTCTGCAACTGTTGGGATGGTTGGCTCATGACGTCGCTCCCTTCACGGGAGCGTGGATTGAAATATCGGCAGTGAGCAGTTTGACCCCGAGCTTGTGGGTCGCTCCCCTCACGGGAGCGTGGATTGAAATATCGGCAGTGAGCAGTTTGACCCCGAGCTTGTGGGTCGCTCCCTTCACGGGAGCGTGGATTGAAATTATGGCTCAACCCAGAACAGCCCACAACACCCGATGGTCGCTCCCTTCACGGGAGCGTGGATTGAAATACTGTATGGCCCAGCGGCGTTCCGCAGGAGAACAGTCGCTCCCTTCACGGGAGCGTGGATTGAAATCTCGCTACGGCGCAAGTAGATGAACTGGTAGCCGTCGCTCCCTTCACGGGAGCGTGGATTGAAATAGCGTGGATGATGGGTACATCCGGTCATTGGACTAGTCGCTCCCTTCACGGGAGCGTGGATTGAAATAGGCCCGTTTATCACGTCTGACAGTTCTTGTAGCGTCGCTCCCTTCACGGGAGCGTGGATTGAAATACGACGACTGCCGACTTGATGGTACGAAGACCAGTCGCTCCCTTCACGGGAGCGTGGATTGAAATTACTCGGCAGCCGGGTTTTCTCATGCCCTGCCGGGTCGCTCCCTTCACGGGAGCGTGGATTGAAATCGGTGGATTGGGATAGGGTGTGTCTGGGCATGGAGTCGCTCCCTTCACGGGAGCGTGGATTGAAATGGGAAAATCCTCATCAGGGTCTGAACATTAGGGAGTCGCTCCCTTCACGGGAGCGTGGATTGAAATAGGCTTGCGTTCCTGAAGACACGCCAACAGGCGTGTCGCTCCCTTCACGGGAGCGTGGATTGAAATATCGAGGGCGCGACGACGGCGGACCTGCCCCTGTGTCGCCCCCTTCACGGGAGCGTGGCTTGAAATTTTTTTGTGACTTGCACCACTGTACCTGACACACGGTCGCTCCCTTCACGGGAGCGTGGATTGAAATACCGGGCGCGCGAGGCGTCCGGCGCAGCCATGCGGTCGCTCCCTTCACGGGAGCGTGGATTGAAATATCAACCGCCCCAGGGTTGGCGACTTCACGGGCGAAGTCGCTCCCTTCACGGGAGCGTGGATTGAAATACGATGAGCCAAGGCGATCCGACCACACTGGACGGTCGCTCCCTTCACGGGATCGTGGATTGAAATTTATCAAGATACCGGTCCCAACAGCTGATGAAAGAGTCGCTCCCTTCACGGGAGCGTGGATTGAAATGGCGAGAACGGCAAACTCATGCCGGAATGGAGCGGGTCGCTCCCTTCACGGGAGCGTGGATTGAAATATGTCGCCCCGCACCTGCTGGGCATCAAGCCACGTCGCTCCCTTCACGGGAGCGTGGATTGAAATGACTGGATATCTGCACTGTTCCCGCCAGCCAATAAGTCGCTCCCTTCACGGGAGCGTGGATTGAAATGTCAAGCCGCTGGGCATGTGGCAGCGGCCCGCAGGGTCGCTCCCTTCACGGGAGCGTGGATTGAAATATTCATACGGCGCTTGGCGGGGTAATAACTTACGTGTCGCTCCCTTCACGGGAGCGTGGATTGAAATCTTTTAACCGCGCTGTGCTCACATAAACATGGCTGTCGCTCCCTTCACGGGAGCGTGGATTGAAATTGGTGGTCACGGCAAGCCAAGCCACAGATTGTAAGAGTCGCTCCCTTCACGGGAGCGTGGATTGAAATCGGCTTGAATTGGTCCGCCTCGCTGGTCAGCTGCGTCGCTCCCTTCACGGGAGCGTGGATTGAAATAGGATGATGGCGCAACAATAACCATCACCCCATCGTCGCTCCCTTCACGGGAGCGTGGATTGAAATGTGACTTTGTGTCCGATATTTGGAATGCTATAAGTGTCGCTCCTTTCACGGGAGCGTGGGTTGAAATTGAGTCAACGTTGTGATGATGGAAGTGACGATGAGTCGCTCCCTTCACGGGAGCGTGGATTGAAATTTTATGTGTCTCTCACTGTACCACGGTTCAGTCGGTCGCTCCCTTCACGGGAGCGTGGATTGAAATCACAGCATTAAGCAGGTCGTCAAAGTCCTTAGCAGTCGCTCCCTTCACGGGAGCGTGGATTGAAATGTACATCTTATTGTAGTACGGCATGATTTCATTCGGTCGCTCCCTTCACGGGAGCGTGGATTGAAATCGGAAGACGACCCGGTCCCTGCCGTAGGTCAGGGGTCGCTCCCTTCACGGGAGCGTGGATTGAAATATGTGGCACGTATCGCCTATATCGACCAGCATCGGTCGCTCCCTTCACGGGAGCGTGGATTGAAATTGCCAGGAGTGCGGCCAGCTCAACGACCTGACGCGTCGCTCCCTTCACGGGAGCGTGGATTGAAATTATGGCTCAACCCCGAACAGCCCACCTCACCGGGTCGCTCCCTTCACGGGAGCGTGGATTGAAATTTGGGCCAGTCGATCCAGTCCGGCAGCTCCGGCTGTCGCTCCCTTCACGGGAGCGTGGATTGAAATTCCTGCTGGTCCCTGGCGATGGCCAGGGAGAGCGGTCGCTCCCTTCACGGGAGCGTGGATTGAAATTCACTGGTTCGTCTCCGGTAACGTCCTACTCGTAGGTCGCTCCCTTCACGGGAGCGTGGATTGAAATCGCGACGAGGCCGAAAAGATCAAGGACCGGACGGTCGCTCCCTTCACGGGAGCGTGGATTGAAATATAGGAGACTTGATATGGCAAACACACTGCCTGGTCGTTCCCTTCACGGGAGCGTGGATTGAAATTTACAGTGTACTATCCTGTCAGCGGTTACATGAAGTCGCTCCCTTCACGGGAGCGTGGATTGAAATCGGAATTGGATGCGGAGATCGACCAGGAACTGCGCGTCCCTCCCTTCACGGGAGCGTGGATTGAAATCCAACTGGCACATCATGCTCGACCAGGTGCTGGCGTCGCTCCCTTCACGGGAGCGTGGATTGAAATCTGAACAAATCCACCAGTTCCACGGCACCCTTGAGTCGCTCCCTTCACGGGAGCGCGGATTGAAATCTTGTTTGCTTGGTTTCTATGGCGGCGACCGATAGTGTCGCTCCCTTCACGGGAGCGTGGATTGGAATGCCAAGTCACCGTCCCCGTCGTCACGTCGGCCTCGTCGCTCCCTTCACGGGAGCGTGGATTGAAATACGATGACCCCCATGTGGAAGGACACGGACACCAGTCGCTCCCTTCACGGGAGCGTGGATTGAAATCTGGGCACCTGTTTCAATATCCAGTCGCCACGTGGTCGCTCCCTTCACGGGAGCGTGGATTGAAATATCAGCGACGCCGGCGCTGTCCGAGATCAGCAGGTCGCTCCCTTCACGGGAGCGTGGATTGAAATTGGGAGGCCTACATATGATCGAGGATTACCAGTGGCCACTCCTTTCGTGGGGGCGTGGATTGAAATATCAATGCAAAGGCAAAGTTTTCACCATCCATGGGTCGCTTCCTTCACGAGGAGTGTGGTTCACGAGGAGTTCGGATTGAAATGCCCAGTCTTGGGCCCACTAAGGCAATGAGAACGGACGCTCTCTTCGTGGGAGTGTGGATTGGAAATACTGTTACGAACGGCTCTCTGCCTGCGGCAAATGCATTGCCTCCTACGTGGAAGCCTAAAACGGAAAACTAATCGCGCTACTTTGAATTAACCAGACAGCACTGCCTCTTAGCTGGAATATGTATTAAATCAGTTCTTCCCTCAGAACTCTTTTATAAATTCTGCTCCTCAAAAACATGAGTATGAGTTGCTGCTTTGGCATAGTACCGATCATTTTCATGCCATTCTCCCATTCCTAGGCGCGGGTGTGCCGCCCGGTATAAGCTTGTAGGCGGTGTGTCCACGAGTAGCGGACTTGGAGGTGTGGTCGCCGATGGAGCAATTCGACGATGCAGGTGGCGCGGAATCCGGCAGAAGTGATGCAACCGGTTCTGCATCTGTGCCATCGCACCTGGATGACGCGACTGCTGTGAACAAGGTTTCGGCCCACCCTGAAGCGACTATTCCGGATTCGGAATATTCTCTGGCTGAGATTGAGCAGCGCCGTGCCCGTCCGGTCCGTTGGGTCGTCTTCGCGCTGGCGGTCCTCTTGGCCATCGTCATTCCATACGGATACGGGCGCTCGCTGGCCATCAACCACACCCAGGGCGTGCTCCACTATGCCTCGGTCCTGGATCCGCGCGGCATAGCCCTGATTGCCTGGACGGTGACTGTGCTGACCTTTATGGGCATCGGCATGTCCATCATCGAATCGTCCTCCTGGTTCTGGCGGGTGGTCTTCGTGCTGAGCCTGGCCGCCGAGCAGCTGATCGCCGGCCTCTGCCTGCTCAAGATGAACTTCTGGTACAGCACCTTCGTGGTCTACCAGCATCAGGCCATTCTGGCCAACGCGGCCAATCTGGGCATCATCGCCGCTGGCCTGGGCGTGGCGGTCTTTGCGGTCGTCTTCGTAGCCATACTGGTCTGTGTGCGCAAGGATTCCCCCTGGAACACGCTGACCCATAGCTGGTCCGCTCTCTCCTTATTTTTCATCATTGAGCTGGCGGCCATTGCCATCGTCCTCTTCGGAGGCCTGATCACCGCGGCCTGACCTCATCACCGAGTCCGTCGGGGATGAATCCGTTCCTCCTCCCATTCCCACCTCTGGTCCCATCGCTGTGTATAATGGATTTTTGGCGTGTTTCGCCCGCGGATCGAGAGCGCTTCAGCATAGGGCTGGTGCACCGCGTAACGGAAGAATGCAAGAGGAGGAGCCGTGGCTCTTACGAGTGAGCAGAAGCAGGCAATCGTCAAGGAATACGCGACCCACGAGGGCGATACCGGTTCCCCCGAGGTCCAGGTGGCTCTGCTGAGCAAGCGAATCTCCGACCTGACAGAGCACCTCAAGCAGCATCAGCACGATCATCATTCACGTCGCGGTCTGCTGCTCATGGTCGGTCATCGTCGTCGGTTGCTGGATTACCTCAAGAAGGTGGATATCAACCGCTACCGTTCCCTGGTGGAGCGTCTTGGACTGCGCCACTGATATGCATGCTTTCGCCCGGGCCTAGCGCTCGGGCGCTTTTGCATGACTGAACCAGGCACCGTCGATCCCGGGATGGGGTTGCAGAAGATGGTGCCGAATTGAAATGCAAGGCTGGTCCGCAAGGAATGAAAATCGCCGGACATGGGGTTCGGCAGGACCAGACCGAAGTACAAGGATCTCCGGCTGTTAAGTGACGCCGAGCATCCTGACATCAGGTAGTAAACAAGCAGTAAACAAAAGGAGGAACCCTATGGAGGGTCCCGAAATCACGGCTGTAGAAGCCACGATCGATAACGGATCATATGGCAAGCGCACGTTGCGCTTCGAGACGGGTCGTCTCGCCCAGCAGGCGGATGGGGCAGTAGCCGCCTATCTTGATGACGATTCCATGGTGCTGTCCACCACCACCGCCGGGTCCAGCCCCAAGGAGAACTACGATTTCTTCCCGCTGACCGTCGATGTGGAAGAGAAGATGTATGCCGCGGGCAAGATCCCCGGCTCCTTCTTCCGTCGTGAGGGTCGGCCTTCCAACGAGGCCATCCTGGCCTGCCGGCTGATTGATCGTCCCCTGCGCCCCCTCTTCCCGCACACCCTGCGCAACGAGGTCCAGGTCGTGGAGACCATCCTGGCTGTCAACCCCGAGGATGCCTACGATGTGCTGGCCCTGAACGCGGCCTCCGCATCCACTTTGATCTCTGGTCTGCCCTTCGAGGGTCCGGTCTCGGGTCTGCGCCTGGCCCTGATCGATGGCCAGTGGGTGGCCTTCCCGCGCTGGAGCGAGCGCGAGCGCGCCGTCTTCGAGCTGGTCGTGGCCGGCCGTGTGGTCGAGGGCGGGGACGTCGCCATCGCCATGATCGAGGCCGGTGCCGGCAAGAACGCCTGGAGCCTGATCTATGACGAGGGTCAGATCAAGCCCGATGAAGAGGTTGTCGCCCAGGGTCTTGAGGCCGCCAAGCCCTTCATCAAGGTTCTGTGCGAGGCCCAGAGTGAGCTCAAGGCCAAGGCCGCCAAGCCCACCAAGGACTTCCAGCTCTTCCCCGAGTACACTGACGAGCTTTATGCTCGCATCGACCAGGTGGCTCATGCCGACCTGGACCAGGCCCTGTCCATCGCGGAGAAGCTGCCCCGCCAGGATCGAATCCACGAGATCAAGGAGAAGGTCCGCGAGGCTCTGGCCGACGAGTTCACCGACATGGACGAGGCCGAGAAGGACAAGGAGCTGGGCAATGCCTTCAAGGAGCTTCAGCGCCAGATCGTCCGCCGCCGCATCCTGACCCAGGACTACCGCATCGATGGCCGTGGCCTGCGCGACATCCGCACCCTGTCCGCCGAGGTGGACGTGGTGCCCCGCGTGCACGGTTCCGCACTCTTCCAGCGCGGCGAGACCCAGGTGCTGGGCGTCACGACCCTGAACATGTTGAAGATGGAGCAGACCATCGACGCCCTGTCCGGCCCCACCACCAAGCGCTACATGCACAACTACGAGATGCCGCCCTATTCGACCGGCGAGACCGGCCGCGTGGGTTCGCCCAAGCGCCGCGAAGTGGGCCATGGCAACCTGGCAGAGCGCGCTCTGATTCCGGTTCTGCCCAGCCGCGAGGAGTTCCCCTACGCCATCCGTCAGGTCTCCGAGGCCATCGGCTCCAACGGGTCCACTTCCATGGGTTCCGTCTGCGCCTCCACTCTGTCCCTGCTGGCTGCCGGCGTGCCCTTGAAGGCCCCTGTGGCGGGCATTGCCATGGGCTTGGTCACAGGCGAGGTCGACGGTCGGCCCACCTACAAGACCCTGACCGACATTCTGGGTGCTGAGGATGCCTTCGGCGACATGGACTTCAAGGTGGCCGGCACCTCCGAGTTCATCACTTCCCTGCAGCTGGACACCAAGCTGGACGGCATCCCCGCCGACATCCTGGCCGCCGCCCTGCAGCAGGCCAAGGAAGCCCGGGCCACCATCCTGGACGTGATCAACGAGTGCATCGACGGACCCGCCGAGATGAGCCCCTATGCGCCGCGCATCATCACCACCCAGGTTCCTGTCGACAAGATCGGTGAGGTCATCGGCCCCAAGGGCAAGATGATCAACCAGATCCAGGAGGACACCGGCGCCGACGTCTCCATCGAGGACGACGGCACGGTCTACATCTCCTCCGAGGGCGGCGAGGCTGCAGCCAAGGCCAAGGAGGTCATCGACCAGATCGCCAACCCGCACGTGCCCGAGGCGGGGGAGACCTTCAACGGCAAGGTGGTCAAGATCACCAGCTTCGGCGCTTTCGTCAACTTGACACCGGGCACCGACGGACTTCTGCACATCTCGCAGATTCGCAACCTGGCCAACGGCGAGCGCATCGACTCTGTCGAGGACGTCCTCAAGGAGGGTGACACCGTCGAGGTCATCGTCCAGGGTGTGGATGACCGTGGCAAGATCTCCCTGGCCATTCCCGGCTTCGAGGACCAGGAGTCCGCAGGAGGCCGTGATCGCGGAGGCCGCACAGACCGTCGTGACCGTGGCGGTGATCGTCGTGAGCGCAGTGGTCGTGGTGACCGTGATCGTCGTGATCGCCGTAGCCGTTCCTCCGAGCGCGAGGATCGGTATGAGGCACCGCGCCGCTCTCGTTCAGAGCATGATGATCGCTACTACGACGACGACGAGGACCAGGAGGATCGTCCCCGGCACCGTCGTCAGAGCCGCGACCGTGATTATGAGGATGGCGGAGACTGGTTCGAGGACGAGGACCGTGGCTCCCGTCGCGATCGTCGTCGGGTCTCCCGCGACGATGACGAGGATCGTGGCGGCCGAGGCCGTGGCGAGCGTCGCGGCCGTGGCAGCCGTGCCGAGCGTGATGACCGCAGTGATCGTGGCGGCCGTCATGAGCGTCGCTCTTCCGGACGTGGCGGCTATCGTGGCCGCAGGGAGAACCCGCGCTACGCTGCCGACGAGCACTACGACGAATACCGGGCCGACCGGGAGGAGCGCTCAGAGCGCCCCCGTCGTCGGGTGCGCAGGGACTTCGATCCCTTCGACAGTGAGGATTGATTCCTACTGATGCCGGATGTTGATTGATTCGGTGTCTTCCGACAGGACCCCGTTCTAATGAGCGGGGTCCTGTTTTGTCTGCAGACCCTTCCGTGAGAGAATTGGAACATGTCCGTATCACTGATCGTGCTTATCGTCATTGTCCTGCTGGTCGTGTTGCTGGTCATCTGGGGCATCGGGGCTTACAACGGTTTGGTCAATCTGCGCAACCGAGTAGCCAATGGCTGGGCCCAGATTGACGTCCAGCTCAAGCAGCGTGCCGACCTGGTGCCCAACCTTGTCCAGACGGTCAAGGGCTACGCCTCACACGAGTCCACCGTCCTGGAGGAGGTGACCAAAGCCCGCGCCGACGTGGCTCAGGCCCAGACGGCTGGCGGAGACCAGATGCAGGCCCGTGCCGATGCCGAGCAGCGGCTGGGTCAATCCCTGGTCACTCTGATGGCTCGGGCGGAGGCCTACCCTGAGCTCAAGGCCAACCAGAACTTCCTGGACTTGCAGCGTCAGCTCAAGGACCTGGAGGACAAGATCGCCTACGCCAGGCAGTTCTACAATGATGTGGTTCAGAAGTTCAACACCCGCATCGAGACGGTCCCCTCAAACATCATCGCATCCCTCTTCCACTTCCGTCAGGCCCAGTACTTCCAGGCTGACGAGGGTAGCCGCCAGGCGCCCGTAGTGGACTTCGGACAGTGAACGCCCCAGTGGCCTCCTCTGGGAAACCGGTCTCAGGCCATCCCTCCTGGAGTACTTCCCGCTTTTTCCGAGCCTTGGCACTGGCTTTGGTGGCAGCCTTGGTGACGTGCATAGTCGCTGCTCTGCTCATCTTCAGCAAGAATTGGCCGGACCTGGTATACGATTCAGTGGACTATGATGTCCAGGTCCTGGATAACGGCGATTTGCGCATCAGTCAGGACCTGACCGTAACCATGAACTCCCGTGAGGACGACAACGGCGATAAACGTCCCTGGAGGGAGCTCTACCAGCGTTATCAGATCAAGCCTGACCGGCTGACGGGCATCAGTGACATAAGCGTGCGCGACCTGACCAATGGCTCTACATATAGGCAAGCCGATCCGCCGACGGATCCTGATAACCTCGATCAGGTTCCCGACTGGGATAAGACCATGGCTGGCACCTGGTATATGGGCACAGTCTCGGACTCAGGATTGGAATCCTACAAGCCGGGCGACTCGGACCAAGGATCCGCCTGCGGCGCCCAGGGGGACCGGTGTCAGGTGGAGCTGGGTTGGAACATTCCGCAGATTGCCGAGGATTCAGGTCGGCGCTTCCGCATCGACATGACCTTCCACGGTGTCACTACTGCCCATCCCGATGTGGCTGAATTCCAATGGGAGCCCGTGGGCGACACCAACCAGATTCCCGTCGAGCATATGAGCGCTGATGTCAGGCTTCCCAAGCTTATAGGAACAGAGAAGGGCAAGGATACCAAGGCCTGGCTCCATTTCGCTGGCAAGGGTTCCTACCAGGTGGGCGATGACAGCCGTATCCACTTTTCAGCTGACCAGATCGGGCCAGGTCAGCATCTGGATTTGGTGGCTCTCTTCGATGCGAAGAGGGTTTCCTCGGTGGTCAGGACCGACTCTCAACCGGCGCGTGACCACATCATCAAGCAGGAGCGCCAGCAGTATGAGCACTGGCACGCCGAGCAGACCAGACGGGCGCGGATCGGACTTTTGGCTGGTGTACTGACCGTCTTAGCTGCTATCGCGCTGATTGTAGTGATGCTCTGGCAGGCCTTCCGCACCTATGGAGACTCCCAGTACCGAGGCGATATTATCTACTACCGTCAGCCTCCTGATCTGTCACCGGCCGTGGCCGCTGTTGTCAACGATTTGATGCTGACCCGAGAATCCCCTATTGGCAGGCAATTGTCAGCCACCATTCTCTCCCTGGCCTCCAAGCGGGCCATCGCTCTGATTCCGGTCAAGTATGAGGACCGGGCGAATTCCGGCGGAGGTTCCTTGACTAAGATGATGCGCTCGCTGCTCCACAAAGGCAAACGGCAGTCCATGGAGGTGGTCATTAATCCGGTCTGTAGTCAGGATCGAGCCTCCCTGGCCCTGTCCTTAAGCGAGGAAGCCTGCCTGGCCATGCTGGAAGGTGCTTCCGATCTGATGGGCTCCAAGGATGAACGTTTCGACCTGTACGAGATGATTGCTCTCTTCTCCAGCACCGAAGCTAATCATGGCAAGGTCTATCTGGAGGCTTTCGACAAGGCCGTCAAGTACGAGACCAACAATGCTGACCTGCGTGCCTATCGTCATGGTATAGAGGTCTTGCCCTTCCTGGCCGTGCTCTTGGCCGCTTTCATCCTGCTGGCTGGATTCCTGCCGGGCACCGTGCTGGTACGTGCGCCATTGGCCGTGCTTCTGGTGGCTGTTGCAGCATTCTCCATTCGTTATGGTAGTTGGCAAGTGCTCAGCAGTAATGGACAGCTCATGGCTGGTCAGGTGTCAGGGCTTCGGCGCTATCTGCTGGACTTCAGCGATTTTAGCCACCGGGGCGTGGAGGATCTGGTGCTCTGGGACCGCTACCTGGTTTACGCTGCGGCCTTCGGTATAAGTGACCGGGTTGTCGCTCAGCTGGCACAGGCCAGCCCTGAACTGACCGACTTCGACTGGCTGAATAATAATGCGCGCGGGAGCCTGCTCTACTGTACTTTCCTGCCTTACAGCCAGAATGTTCCGGTGGCTTCCTCCGTGAGTGGCCCTGAAGCACTGGCTGCAAATTCAATGTTTGGCCAAGGCGGGGTGGTTGATCTGGGTACTCAGTTGACCCAGGGACTCGAACAGATCGGCGGCCTGATCGGCCAGGCCAGCGGCAACAGTTCCGGCAGTGGTATTGGTGGGTTTGGCTCCGGTGGTGGTTCCTTCGGCGGCTCCGGTGGCGGCTCCGGTGGTGGTTCCTTCGGCGGTCGTTGATACTGGGCCACAAGCTAAGCTCGATAGGAAGCCGGCGGCATTGAAGCTGGCATCAATCTACAAGACGGGAGTACATGTATGACATCGTCGATGCGGGCCTTGGGGCCCTTTACTACGACAGCGGTCGGACTGGGTTGCATGGGATTGTCCATCGAGGGCAAGCCGGACCAGGGAACGGCCATTGAGGTCATCCACCAGGCCCTGGATGCCGGTTGCCGACATCTGGATACTGCCTGGTCCTACTACGAGTCAGGTGGTCCTGAGCAGACCAATGAACGACTGGTTCGCCAGGCTTTGGACTCCTGGAAGGGACCCCGTCAGGATGTGCTGGTGGCCACCAAGGTTGGGCACTATCGCAACTTCACCGATGGTCGCCCAACCTGGGCTGTGGACGGTCGCCCGGAGAGCCTGATCCGGCACGCCAAGGAGTCCGCTCAGGCCCTGGGTGTGGACACCATCGATCTGCTCTACATGCACCGGCCCGATCCGCAGGTGCCCTACCAAGAGTCTCTGGAGGCCATGGCCGAGTTGGCCAAGCAGGGCGTGGCCCGGACCCTGGGCGTCTCCAACGTAGACATTGAGCGGATGGACCTGGCTCGTCAGATTCTGGGCGATGACCTCGTGGCCGTGCAGAACCAGTTCTCGCCCACCTTCACCAGCTCCCGCCAGGAGTTGGACCATGCGGCCGAGCTGGGTCTGGCCTTCGTCTGCTGGAGCCCCTTGGGAGGCTTCCGAGCGCCCAAGGACGAAACCCGTTATGACACCTTCCGTCAGGTGGCCCAGGAGCGCGGTGTCTCCCACCAGCGCGTGGTCCTGGCCTGGGAGCTGTCCCAGAACCGCAACGTCTTCGTGGTTCCCGGTGCCCACAGGGCGGCCACAATTCTTGACTCCCTGCAGGCGGCCGACATGGAGCTGAGCGAAGAGGAGATGGACCGCCTGAACCAGGCGGCGACTGCATGAGCCTCAAGCCCAAACCAAACGAGCAGAACTTCCAGAGTGTTCAGGGAGAAGCCTGGGATCGGGGACGGACCCTGCTGGACAGCAGCCCCCTGTCGTCGCTGGACGATCAGGGTCGGCCAATCCCGGTCACCATTCCCATCGCCTTGGCGCCAGGGATCAAGGTGGTCTACACCACCAGGCTGGGCGGGGTCTCCTCAGGTGATTATGCCCAACTGAATCTGGGCGGCAAGGGAGGCGATGACCCGCAGGCGGTTGCCGCCAACCGTCAGGCTCTGGGTCGTCAGCTGAACCGTCCCATGGTCCTGGTGGATCAGGTTCACTCAGCCCAGGTCTGGGATGCCGACCGAGGTCAGCCCCAGGGGCGTTGCGAGGCCGATGCTCAGGTGACCACCCGTCGCGACTTGGCCTTGGGCATCTTCGCCGCTGATTGCCTTCCCGTGCTTCTGGCCGACCCTCAGGCCGGCGTGATGGGGGCGGCTCACTGCGGCCGTCGGGGTCTGGTGGCAGGAGTCATTCCGTCAACAGTCCAGGCCATGGCCGACAAGGGTGCTGACCCGTCCAGGATCGTGGCAACCCTTGGGCCTCGCATCTGTGCGGACTGCTATCAGGTGGGTTCGGACCTGGCCGATGACTTCGAGAAGCGTTTCCCCGGCGCATCTGGACCATGCAGGTTCGGCGGAATCGCCATCGACATCGCCACTGCTGCCATCATGGAACTGAAGGCGGCAGGAGTGACCAATATTGTGGACTCCGCCCCCCGGATTGGCGCTGCGACCAGCTATCTGCGTCAGGACCCGGACCTGGAAGAGCTGTGCAGCCAGGACAGTGAGGGTCCCTTCCTACCAAAGCGTCTTGAGGATCTGCACCGACCGCTGTGCACCCTGGAGAACCCACTCTGGTATTCCCACCGCCGGGCCTCGCTGGCCAACAAGGCTGGGGAGGGGCGCATGCTGGCCCTTATTCTGGCCGATGACTGAAGCCGTAAGATTGATCGATCCTGTTTCTGGCGGCCGGAGCAGGCCTCGGGTGCAGATGTTCGGTGCAGATAGCGCCGGGTCTGCGCCCTTCCTTGTCCTCGCGTGAGTACCGTTGAGTGTATGAGTGAGAGCAGAGCATCAGCAGCCCCGTCCGAGGCTAGTCAGGATAACGCAGAGCCGGAGGAGCAGATCCAGCCAGTTGTAGCAGTGATTCTTGCGGCCGGTCTGGGCGTTCGGTTTGACGAGAACAACCCCAAGCAGCTGGTGCAGGTGGGTGGCAAACCCATCATCACCTGGTCAATTGACGCCTTCCAATCCAATGCCCGTGTCACCGACATCCTGGTCGTGGTCAACGATCGGGTTCGGGAGTCTGTCGAGGCCATCGTGGGTGCTGACACCTACGACAAGGTCCGCATGGTCATCAAGGGCGGCGTCGAGCGCATGGACAGCACCGAGGCGGCCCTGCAGACCCTGGCTGATGCGGAGATTCCCCAGGATGCCAAGCTGCTCATCCACGATGCGGTACGCCCCTTCGTCAGCCAGGAGTCCATCAATGGTTGCATCGATGCCTTGGATACATTCAACGCCGCAACCGTGGCCGTGGCCTCGAGTGACACCATGCTGATTGCCGGCGACTTGGGTGAGCGCAAGGTGGTGCGTCAGGTGCCCGACCGCGACAGCATGTTCCGGGCTCAGACCCCGCAGGCCTTCCGCTTCGGCACCCTCCGCAAGGCCTACGACCTGGCCGCTGCGGACCCCGACTTCCATCCCACTGATGACACCAGGGTTGTGGTGGACCACTTGCCTGAGGAGTCGGTGGCCATCGTGGCCGGCAGTGTGACCAACATGAAGATCACCCTGCCCTCGGACGTGCCCATGGCTGAATGGATAGCGGGCTCCCTGGCCGGGTGAAGCCCTGTGTACCATGGGGCACATGGAGCAGATCAAGGTCATCGTCGCCGGATACGACCATTATGAGGGTGTTGATGTCAACCCCTCCAGCCAGGTCTCACAGGCTCTGGCCGAGCATGGCATGGAGGGCATGCGAAAGGTCGGTCCAACCGAGGAAGATCCCCTGGAGGGCGTGGACCTGGCTATTTCCTCCGTCATCATGCCCGTCAGCTTCGCCAAGGCCTGGCCCATACTGCATGAGGCCATAGAGCGGGTGCACCCCGATATCATCATCGCCACAGGGCTCAAGCGTCGGGCTCGTGGCATCGCCATGGAGCGTTGCGCCGTCAATCTTAAGGAGGACGACGCAACCGACCGTGACAACCTAGGTGAGAAGGAGTCCCAGGATGCCGTTCGTCGGACCAGCCGTCTGCCCATCGATCCCCAGGGTCCTGCCGCTTACTGGACCCGTCTGCCGCTGAGGGCCATCCTGCACGACTTTGGCACTTGCGGCATCCCGGCCACACTCAGCTCGGACGCGGGCACCTATGTCTGCAACGCGCTTTTCTACAACCTGCTGGCATGGGCTGCAGGGCACAAGGATGTCCTGGCCGGGTTCGTCAGCCTTCCCCTGGTCAACGAAAGCGGCGGACAGGAGTGCGGTCTGCCCCTGGATCAGCAGATACAGGCTGTGCGCGAGGTGGTCAATGAGACCATTCGCTATTACCGGAGGCCCTCCTCCAGCCCTATTCTGATTGCCTGAGCCCCGTATGTAAGGTCAGTGTGTCGGCAGCTTGTCAGACAGCAAATTTCGGCCTGTCATGGGGTAGAGTCGAGGTAAATCCACCGGACCGAAGACATCTTTGTCACGGGCCGGCATGTCTTGGTGGCGAAGAGGAGTGTTTCCATGGCCGAAGATCAGTTTCCCGTTGTCCTGCGAGGCTATGACAAGGAGCGGGTCGACCAGGCCCTGGCGGCCTCGCGGAGCAATTTGGCCCGGCTGCGTCAGCAGATCAAGGCCGATGACGATCGCATTCTGAAGCTGGAGGCGGAACTCCAGGAGGCCAAGTCCCGCAAGGTCGAGCAGCCTCGCAACTCCTTCGCCTCCCTTGGAGCCAACGCCCAGCAGCTGCTGGCTTCGGCCGAGCAGACCAGCACCGAGCTGCTCAACCGCGCCAAGCAGGATGCGGCATCCACTAAGACCTCCGCCCAGGAGAAGGCGACGACCCTGGTCAACGAGGCCCAGCTTGAAGCCAAGCACATCGTGGACGAGGCCAACGCCAAGGCCAAGTCCATCGTCGAGGCCGCCAATGACGAAGCCAGGACCGTCACCACCACCGCCAAGCAGCAGAGCGAACAGAGCAAGTCCGCGGCCGACAAGGTGGTGGCCGAACGTCGCCAGGCTCTGGATCTGGAGCTGCAGAACTCCCGCGAAGAGCATGAGAAGCGGCTGGCCACCAACAAGGCCACCCAGGCCAAGGAGCTGTCCGAGCAGAAGGCCAAGGCCGCCAAGGAGATCGCCGACAAGCGACGCAAGAGCGACGAGGAGATCGCCAAGCTCAAGAAGGACGCCAACGATCAGATTCAGAAGGCCCTGGCCGATGCCAACAAGAAGCTGGCCGACGTGCGCGAGCAGGTCTCCAAGAGCCTGAATGACGCCCGCAGGCAGGCTTCGGAGATCACTGACAAAGCCAAGTCGGAAGCCCAGCAGATTGTGGACGATTCCAAGGTCACCAGCGCCGAGACCATGGCCAAGGTCAACGCCGAGGCCGAGCAGGTGCGCTCCGACATCGCCGCCCAGCAGGAGGACGCCACCAAGAAGGTGGGCGAGCTGCTCAAGAGCCTGGAGGAGCGGCGAGTCAAGACCGAGAAGGAGACCCAGGAGCTGATTGAGCAGGCCAAGGCCACCCGCAAGGATGCCGATTCGTTCGCCTCCTTCAAGCGCGAGGAGTCCGAGCGCAAGGCCAGCCAGCTGCTGGAGGAGGCCAAGCAGCGCGCCCAGGCCGAGGTCGAGGCTCAACGCAAGGCCGCACAGGCTGAGCTGGACGGGCTCAAGGACCACATCACCAAGCTGCAGCACCGGGAAGCCACCATTACCTCTCGGGTCGATGAGTTGCGGAACATCTTCTCCAAGTCCTTCGGCAACTTCGACGGCTTCCATGACGAGACTGTGGTCAATGACCAGGACGAGGGGCAGGCGCCAAGCGTGCCCGTGGTCAACGCGGTGCCTGCCGCTGATCCATTGCCGACCCCAGCGACGAAGGCTGAAAGCGAGGATGATGGTGTAGGCCAGCCCCTTGCCGATCCCCAGGAAGAAACCCCTCAGGCATCGGACGATTCGGTCGCAGCGAGTCAGCCAGCCGATGACCTGGCAACTGATGACGTGGCAGCTGCTTCAGCCGGCAGTTCCGAAGATGAGACCAGCGCGGATGTGACTGTCCGATCCTCGGCCAATATGCCGACTCAGGTCCTGCCCTCCCCGGCACCGAGCGTCCTGCCCGATGCATCCGATCAGACCGGTGATGAGCCGGCCCAGGCCAAGGGTGGCCAGGTGGAGAAGGCGGTCACTGACCAGGAGACTACGGTCATTCCGCCGGTCAATGATGGCATGGCTCCGACCGATCGGGACTGATCAGCGAACTTCACTGTTCGTAAGGGCCGGATTGCAGGCATGATCTGCAACCCGGCTTTTTCTTGCTCTGAAGTTGCCTGATCCCATGCCGAAACCGGCATGGGCGTCAATCTCGATCCGGACCCTTGCTCTGGCCTAGAGTCAGTGGTGAAGGGCGCAGGCCATGGGGTCACAGGGTTGGGAGAGCATCATGCAGCAATCAAATCACTCATTATCTGAGTCACCCGCCACAGATTCGACCGAGGCGGATGCTGCGGACAGACGGAGAGGATCGAGCGGATCTCCAGGGCCCTTACGCTCATGGAGCGCCCAGGTGCGCCGGGGGGTGGACCTGCAATCCCTCTACGCCCTGGTGTATCTGGTGGTGGCCAACCTGATCGCAGGGGTTCTGAATCTGCCTTCGGTGGCTGCAGCCTTGGGCATTGCCCGTCAGCCGGGGCTAGGGGATCTGCTGGGTGATCTGGTCATGCTGGTCTTCCTCTTTGGCACCCGCGGCCAGGACCTGCTTGGCCGCGGCTCCAACCCGGTGCGCTACAAGGCTCAGGCCAACCCTGGTCCAGCCGTACTGGTCGGGGCCATCCTGCTGATCATGCTGGCCAGCAGCATCGAGACAGGCTTCACCTGGGTGGTCAACCAGGGCTCCCAGGCGCTGGGGCTGGTTTACCATTCCACCACTTCGCAGATCGCTGCGGGTCAGCATGGGTTCCTGTCGCCACTGGACACGGCTATTCTGGTCCCCGTCGTCGAGGAGTTCCTGCTGCGCGGCGTGGTCATGGGCAGGCTCAGACCCTACGGGCGAACCTTCGCCATCGTCACCTCCTCCTTTATCTTCGCCTGCCTGCACGGGGACATCACCCAGAGTCTGTTCACCTTCCTTTTGGGCCTGGTTCTGGGTTTCATCGCCATGGAATACTCCATCCTCTGGTCCATGGCTTTGCATATCTTCAACAACCTGGTCCTGGCCGACGCCATGATGTGGCTGACCCAGACGGTGCCGGCCCGCACCGGCACGCTGATCAACCAGGGGATGACCCTTCTGGGCCTGGTTGGGGGACTGGTCGTCCTCTGGCTGATTCGGGGACAGCTGGCAGACCGCCTGCGTGCCAACCGCTCACGCCCTGGCACCTATAAGGGCTGGATCTCCCTTGGGCTGGCTGTCCTGGTGGTCCTGGCCGTGGTCAATGCGGCTCAGCGCTTCTCCCTGGCTTGATAGATGCAGCTGTCCACATCCTCCTCCAGACGAACCCCCGATGACCGATTCCCGCTATGCTGGATGCAGGGATGCAGATACATCCGCATGAAAGGAAGCAAGGACAGACCGTATGACATCAGCACTGACACCACTGGATCAGACCCGTTTGGAAGGCCTGCGTACCGCCTTCGATGAGCGCGAGGCCAATCACGTCGCCATGAACGCCGTCACCCAGGTAGGCATTGACGAGGTGGCCCACAACTATAATCGCTCCCGCCTGCTGCAGCACCGATTCTCGGTCAGCATCGACAATGGCACGGTCACCTCGCAGGCGCATTCCGGCCGCTGCTGGCTCTTCAGCTCCTTGAACGTGGCCCGATTCGTGGCCCGCAAGGCTCTGAACATTGATGACGAAAGCACCGCCAACCCCATGGGCGACTTCGAGCTGTCCCAGAACTACGCCATGTACTATGACAAGCTTGAGCGCGTCAACTACTTCCTGCGCGATGTAGCGGCTCTGGTGCGTGCCGGCGAGCCCGTCGACTCCCAGCTTATGCGCTTCCTGATGGGCGATGTCATGGGCGATGGCGGCCAGTGGATCATGGCCATGAACATCTATAAGAAGTACGGCGCAGTGCCCAAGCAGTTCTACCCCGAGACCGCCTCCTCCCAGGACACCGGCCAGATGAACGATCAGCTGCGTCGTCTGCTCCACCAGGCAACGGCTCACATGGTGGCCAACCCAGACGGCATCGACGAGATCATCGATAGGACCCTGGAGGCCGGTCATCGTATGCTGACCATTCATCTGGGCACTCCGCCCACCAGCTTCGACTGGGAGTGGACCGACAAGGATGGCGTCTTCCACCGGGATGGGCGGATTACCCCGCAGGAGTTCTGGAAGCGCTACGTGAATGCCGGACTTGAGGACTATGTCTGCCTGGTCGACGATCCGCGCCCCGAGCACCCCAAGGGCCGCAAGATCGGCATCGAGCACCTGGGCAACGTGGCTGGCGGCGATCCCACCGAGTATCTGAATGTTCCGGTGGAGGTCATGAAGGACTGCGCCCGTCGTCTGATGAGTGAGCAGGGTCTGCCGGTTTGGTTCGGCGCCGACTGCCACCCCATGATGGACCGCAAGGCCGGTCAGTGGGCCACAGACCTGTTCGAGTATGGTCGGGTCTACGGAGTGGACTTCGACATGGATAAGGAGCAGCGGGTGCGCTTCGGCGACTCGGCCCAGAACCACGCCATGGCATTCGTGGGTGTGGACGTGGCCGATGACGGCCGGACCACCAACCGCTGGCGGGTGGAGAACTCCTGGGGCGAAGAGATCGCCAACAAGGGCTACTTCACCATGAGCGACGACTGGTTCAGCCAGTATGTCTACGAGGTGGCCGTACCCAAGTCCATGCTGTCCGAGGAGTATCGCCAGGCCTTCGACCAGGATGCCATCAAGCTGCCCGCCTGGGACCCCATGGGTGCCTTGGCCTGAGCTACTGCACTAATTCATCCACTTTTATCCATCAAACTGTTCGTCCCCGTGGTCTATAAGGATCGCGGGAACGGACTGTCCACATTGGCCCGGATGTGGGCGGTCATAAGGAATTCGGGCGTAATCGTCGCAGTACGACAGAGAGGAGAGCGACCGTGGCATTCGTCAAGGAACCGGATATCATCCCGGAAGAGGAGCGGCAGTATTTTGCCGATACGGCCGTCTTTCCCGAAACAGTGGATGTCAACATTCGTCAGCTGGACCCAATCCCGGCCCCTAGGGTTTTTCTGCGCTCGCGACCCTTGGATCCGGAGCGGATGAGTCTGGTAAGGGACTCCCGCCAGGCCATTCGCGAAGTTCTGCATGGACGGGATGACAGGCTGCTGGTCATCACCGGCCCTTGTTCCATCCACGACCCGGAGGCTGCTCTGGAGTACGCCCGTCGTCTGTCGGCCGTCAATGAGCGGTTGAAGGATCGGCTGCTGATCGTCATGCGGGTCTACTTCGAGAAGCCGCGTACCACGGTCGGCTGGAAGGGGCTGATCAACGACCCCGACTTGGATGGAACATTCAACATCCGCAAGGGGATTCGCCTGGCCCGCCAGGTGCTTTGGCAGGTCCTGGGCCAGGGGATTCCGGCGGCCACAGAGTGGCTGGACCCCATCACCCCACAGTATCTTTCCGACGCGGTCAGCTGGGGGGCCATCGGTGCTCGGAACACGGAGAGCCAGGTCCACAGGGAGCTTGCCAGCGGCATGTCCATGCCCATGGGCTTCAAGAACTCGACCGAGGGCAGCGTAGAGGCTGCGGTCGATTCCTGCCTGGCTGCGGCATCCGAACATCACTTCCTGTCCATCAACCTGGACGGCCATGTCATTGCTGCCGAAACCAGGGGCAACCCTGACTGCCACATAATTCTGCGCGGTTCCAGTCATGGACCCAACTACGATGCGGAATCCGTCCGGTCCGCCCTGGAGGTCATGCATCAGGCACCGCTGGGCCCTGGCGCCTGCAGAGGTCTGATTGTGGACGCAGCTCACGGCAACTGCGGCAAGGACCCCGTACGTGAGGCCCAGGTGGTCGAGGAGCTGGCAGACCGTCTTGCCAAGGGCGAGCAGGGCCTGTCGGGCATCATGATGGAGAGTTTTCTTGAGGGCGGTCATCAGAAACCGGCCCCACTGGATCAGCTGGTCTTCGGCAGATCCGTCACCGATGCCTGCATCTCCTGGGACAGGACCGAGGAACTGTTGCAGTTCCTGGCCGATGCTGTGCAAGCCCGTCGGGAAAGGAAGAAGGCATGAGTCGGATGAAGGATGAGCCACAGGAGCCCCTGCCCCGACCCAGCAAGGCCTATGAGGTCGAACTGGTGCACAAGGCGCTGGCGGCCGGCGTCAACCCCCTGCAGTCCGGGAACCTGCCCAGGTGGGAGGACGAGGTAGGCATAGGCCGAATCGTGAACAGGCGGGTCTTTGAGCTTGACCGCCTGCCCTCACCCGCGCAGATGCTGACCCGATACCCCTTGGATGGGCCGGCCAAGGATCTGGTCATCCGGTCACGGCAGGAGATCGTGGACTGTTTGCATGGACGGGACGATCGGTTGCTGGTCATTGTGGGTCCCTGCTCCATCCACGACCCTGATGCCGCTCTGGACTATGCTCGTCGTCTGTCGGCCGTCAATGAACGGTTGAAGGATCGGCTGCTGATCGTCATGCGGGTCTACTTCGAGAAGCCGCGCACCACGGTCGGTTGGAAGGGCTTGATCAATGACCCCGACCTGGATGGCAGCCACAATATCCAAAAGGGCCTGGTCCTGGCACGGCGGATTCTTCTGGGTGTGCTGGAGACCGGGCTCCCAGCTGCCACGGAATTCCTGGAACCAACATCGCCCCAGTACATCTCTGATGCGGTCAGCTGGGGAGCCATCGGTGCTCGGAACACGGAGAGCCAGGTCCATCGCCAACTGGCCAGCGGCATGTCCATGCCCATCGGCTTCAAGAACGCTACGGACGGCAGCGTGGATGTGGCCATCGACTCCTGCTATGCGGCCTCTCAACGTCACACCTTCTTCGGAATAGACCACGAGGGCCAGGCCGCAGCCGTCGCGACCATGGGCAACCCCGACTGCCATTTGGTTCTTCGTGGTTCCAAGTCCGGCCCCAACTACGATCAGGACTCGGTGCGGGCGGCACTTGCCGTGCTGCGCCAGCGTATGCCCAAGGACAGCGCGGCTGCCCACGGACTGCTCATCGATGCCTCCCACGGCAATTCCGGCAAGGATGAGCGGCGCCAGATCCAGGTTGTTCACGAGTTGGCCCAGCGAATAGGCGATGGCGAGGAGGGCTTTACCGGGCTGATGATGGAGAGTTTCATACGTGGTGGCAATCAGAAGCCGGCTCCGCTGGACCAACTGGTTTACGGGTGTTCGATTACTGACCGCTGCATCTCTTGGCCTGATACTCAGGACCTGCTGGAGGAGCTGGCGGAGGCAGTGGAACGTCGTCGCGGCACGGCTCGTTGACTTGCGGTCTGCAGTAGGCTGATCGGGACGCAGTTGCGGGTGAAATCATGGGTAAGGAGTCAGGCATGAGTGAAACAGGCGATTCCCTGGAGGGCGAAGATCAGCGGCCGGTTGCCGTCATAGGAGCCATGGATGAGGAGGTGGCCCTGATCGGCCAAGGTCTGAAACAGGCGGATCGGGATTCCCGTGCTGGCGATGCTGGATTAAAGGTCATAAGCGGTACCCTTGATGGATCACACGGCCTGGTTCGGCTGGCCGCCACTGTTGGCGGCATGGGCACCGTCAACATCGCCGCCACCACACAGTATTTGATCGATGCCTTCCATCCCAAGGCCGTCATCTTCTCCGGCATCGCCGGCAACCTGAACAAGGACCTGCACATCAATGACGTGGTTCTTGGAGGCACCCTGCGCTATCTGGATACCGACATGCGATTGGTGGCCCAGTCGGCCCCCGGCACGGAGGAGTTCCACTCCGACCCTCACCTGCTGGATCTGGCTGATCGGACCTTGGGTGCCATGGGGATCAAGCATATCGTCGGCACAATTGCGACCGGCAACTACTTTGTGGACAGCCCGGAGAAGATTGCACAGGTCAAGGAGCAGACCGGGGCCGATGCGGTCGAGATGGAAGGGGCGGCCGTCTGCCACGTGGCTGCCCGCAACAAGGTGCCGGCACTGGTCATCCGCGCTCTGAGCGACAACGCCGACACCGACTACGAGGTTTTCCGGGAGTTTGACATCTCCGAATATGCCGACACGGCCGCCAGGCTGGTGCTGGGCATCGTGCGTGAGCTCTGAGTGCTGACCAGCAAGGATTTCCTACTTCTTAGGGTCTTTTTTGCCTATTTAGGGCTGTTGACCGTGGCTTGACGGCCCTCGCCTGTGCATTTGTTGGCTAATTATTCATCAACTACATGGTTATTGCGGCACTCGAGTCTTGTCCGGTTCATGGACCAGCTGGTTGTCAGTTGCTCCATGCAGGGCCTGAGCAGACGATGTCTACTTGTCAGCCATATCGGCTACTGATCCCCTGTCAATGAGTGCGGGCTCTATGTAGACGTGCTCGATGCGCCGGTCCGGATCTTGTATCCGCCGCACCTGGAGGCGCAGGGCGGCGGACGCCAGGTCCTGGGCCGAGGATCGCAAGACGGTCAGACGCTTGGTGTAGCCGTCGATGGTGATCATGGATAGATTGTCGGGAATGCGGCATCCCCGTCTTTCCAGGGCTTGGACCAGTGCGATGGACAGGTAGTCCGGATGGACCAGGACGGCCGTGGTGTGTGTCTCCAGAATCGTCTGGACGATCTGCTCGACATCCTCGGCCGCATATGGCTGCTTGTCCTTGAGCAGGAAGGTCTGTTCAAGCCCGTCTCCTTCTTGCATCATCAGCTGCCAGCCCAGCTCGATATCGCCGGCGGTGGGGGTCCTGCCCAGAGCCAGTCCTACCCGATGGTGGCCGTGCTGCCGGAAGTGTTGCAGTCCACGGCGGACTCCGGCTGGATGGTCGGTATGAACCGAGTCAAAGAATCCTGGCAGCCATTGTGGCGGATGGCGTTCCAGAATGGTTACTGGCAGTTGGCACTCGGTCAGCCATTGCCAGGTTTCCGGTGCGACATCAGGTTCGATGCTTGGGGCCACGATCAGTCCAAGCATCTGTGGATCAGTGGCCAGATCTTCCAGGATATCTACCTCAGGAAAGGTCTCATAGGAGGTTTCCTTGGCCACAATCTCCAGGTCGAATCGTTCGGCCGCCATACGTCTGATGGCATCGGTCACTGAGGGCCAGATGAAGCTGGGTTCGGGCAGAGCTACCCCGATTCGGTTTCTACGAACGGCAGCTGCTCTATCCTGGCTGGAGGCTTTATCCATGGCGAAGCTTGACGCACCAGCACTGGTTTTGCCGTCGGTGCTTCCGCGGCTGACAATTCGATCTAGATTGATTTTTCTTCTGATTTCCTTTTCCGAGGCGGCATTCGTTCCAACTGATGCCTTTGGCATCTCAGCCAAGGTTGCGTCGGCGTTGTTGGGGGAAGAGACGGTGAAGGATTCAACAGATTGGCCTTGAGGATCCAAGGATTTGACGGCCAGGGCACCCCCACGCACTCGTCTGACGAGACCAGCTCTGGCCAGATTATTCAAATCCCTTCTGACGGTTATTTCAGTGGTGCCCATCATCTGTGCCAGGTAGGGCACTCTGACTACGCTCTCTCTGAGGAGTGCGTTGAGAATCAGCTCTCTTCTCTGAGCCGGGAGCCATCCTGCCGCAGGTGGCTTTGGAAAGGACCCATCAGAGGGGTCCTGTTTTTTACTTCCTGCCCCTGTCTCTCTTTGATTCATGCTCCGGCCTCGATGCTTTACTATGACGCTGATGAGGGCAGTCACGACGGCCAACATCCCTAGGTTTCAAGCTTCCCTAACTTTTATAGTGTATACCAGAGTTTTGTCCTAAGAGTGATGGAAACAGACTGCAACAAACTCTTCAGGTCATTTTCCGACCAATTAGTCTAGATTTGTTCGTTCGGAATCATCACGGTCAGGTAAGCCAACAGGGACTCACCTAGCGACTGTGATGAATCCGGAACGAGAGAGGGGTCGGCCATATCCGGCCTCTTCCCCGGCATTGTCGCCGAAGGAAAGGGATGACCATGAACGTGAAAACTGTAACCAAGGCTCTGGCAGTGACTACTGCGGGCATCATGCTGTTGGCTGGCTGCGGTGGTGGCTCAAGCAAGCAAGCCTCCTCAGGCAGTGACGGATTCGACAGCAAGGCCAAAACAACCATCACCTTCGCAGGGTGGTCTTTGGACATGACCCCCGAGTTCAAGACTCTGGCTAACGGCTTCCATAAAGCCCACCCCAACGTGACTGTCAACGTCAAGCAGTACTCCGCTGATGACTATGACAAGCAGCTGACGGCGGACATATCCTCTGGTGCCCAGCCCGACGTCTTCCCCATCAAGAACATGCTCAAGTATGTCACCTATTCAGACTCGCAGGGACTGGCGGATATCTCCGACATCGCCAAGGGTTACCAGGGCAACAAGCACATTGATCTGAACGGCTATGAGCACAATGGCAAGTACTTCGCCCTGCCCTACCGCAGTGATACCTGGGTCCTCTTCTATAACAAGGACATGTTCAAGAAGGCCGGGGTTGAAGAGCCGAACGCCAAGTGGACCTGGGATGATTACACCAAGGCAGCCAAGGAACTCAAGGAGAAGCTGCCGGCAGCAGGTTACGATGCCAACAGCGTCTACCCCATGTATATGCACAACTGGCAGTCCGTGGTGCAGTCCTTCGCTCTGGCACAGTGCGGCAAGTCGGCGGACAGCACCTTCCTCAAGGCCGACTTCTCCTACATGGAGCCCTTCTACAAGAGGGCCTTGGAGTGGCAGAAAGACAAGTATACGATCGACTGGAACACCTCATTCACCAACAAAGTTCAGTATCAGGCGCAGTTCGGCACTCAGAAGGCCGCTATGATGCCCATGGGCACTTGGTACGCCGCCACCCTTGTCAGCCAGCAACAGTCGGGTGAAGCCGAGAAATTCAGCTGGGGCATGGCTCCGGCTCCCCAGAACCCCGACAAGAAGCTGCCCAAGACCCCAATCACCTTCGGCAGCCCCACCAGCCTGGCAGTCTCTTCCAAAGCCACCGGCCAGAAACTGGCTGCTGCCAAGGAGTTCGTGAAGTGGGCCACTGGCCAAGGCGGCGCTCTTGAGTTGGCCAAGCTCTCCACCACCCCCGCTTACATCGACGACAAGGTGACCGAGATTTTCTTCTCTCCTGAGGGCATGGCTTCCGACCAGGCCTCCAAGGATGCATGGAGCAAGCACGACATGAAGATGGAAGCCCCCGTGGCCACGGCCACGGACACCATCAACTCCCTCCTCAAGGACACCCACTCCTCGATCATGACCGGCGCCAAGTCTCCGTCCGATGGGCTCAAGGAAGCAACCCAGAACGTCAAGGACCAGGGCGTGCTGGACGAGTAGTTCCCGGTGACAGATGGGGAGGCTTCAGGACGCATACGGGTCCTGAAGCCTCCCACTGAGCCAGTTGGAGCAAGGGCGGCCGGGGACTGCCCAAGCCCATGACGCGTGATGGTAGTAAGGAGAGGCAGAGATGTCAGAAGAAATCGGTGTGATCGACGATCGACAGGCGATCGCTGATCACAAAACGGGGTCTCATGGGCCCGGCGGCGGGCGGCGAGGCCCGAGTGCCAAGCAGGGCAAGTTCAATGCCAAGGCGATTTCACGGAGGAACCTGCGCAATGGTTTGATATTCATATCACCGAATTTCATAGGGTTTATCTGCCTGACTCTTCTGCCCACTCTGACGCTCTTTTATATAGCTTTTACCAAGTGGTCGGCCTTCGGCAACCCCGTCTTGAACGGTGTGAAGAACTGGGTCAGGCTATCCCACGACAAGATTTTCATGACCTCGGTGTGGAACACCATCTACTATTCGATAGTTCACATCCCTCTGACCCTGGTCCTGGCCTTCGCTCTGGCTGTCCTGCTCAATTCCAAGCTGCGCGGACGCGCTTTCTTCAGAACGGTGGCCTTCTTCCCCTACATCACCTCCATAGTGGCTGCGGCCCAGGTTTGGGGCATGCTCTTCGACCCCAAGTCCGGCCCTATAAACTCCTTCCTGCGGCTTTTCATCAGCAATCCCCCCGGGTGGCTGGGCTCGACGGCCTGGGCCATGCCTGCGGTCATCGTCGTGGGTACCTGGCGTGAGGTCGGCTACTATATGATCCTGCTTCTGGCGGGTCTGCAGACCATCCCCTCCGAGCTCTATGAGGCCGCTGAGCTCGATGGCACAAACGGATGGCAGCGCTTCTGGCATGTGACCGTTCCCATGATGCGCCCCACGCTCTTCTTCGTCATGGTCACTCTGACTATCGGATCCTTCAAGATTCTTGATCTGACACTGGTCATGACCGATGGCGGACCCGGCACCAGCACCCTGGTCCTGGCGCAGTACATCTACCGTGTGGCCTTCGAGCGTGGTGACTTCGGCTATGCTTCGACCGTCTCCCTGGTGCTCCTGGCCATATGCATGGTAGTCACGCTCTTCCAATTCTGGTACAACAACCTGAAGGAGGACTGAGATCATGTCCACCAATACAGTCTCCGCAGACATTCCCTGGAACAAGAAGCAGGTCTCCCCGGCCAAGATCGTCGGCACCGTCATCGGGTATCTGGCCATGATTGCTGTATCCGCCTTCGTCCTCTTGCCCTTCTTCTGGATGTTCCTCTCCTCCCTCAAACCCAACAATGAGGTTTACGCCATCCCCATCAAGTGGTTCCCATCGGTCTGGCACTGGGAGAACTACGCAGCCATCTGGACCAAGTCCGATATGACGACCTGGTTGCTCAACACCATCTTCTTTGCTGTGATTGTGACCCTTCTGCAGGTCTTTACAGGATCCTTCGCAGCCTACGGCTTCTCGAAGATTCCCTTCAGGGGGCGTACCACCCTCTTTTTGATCTACATCGCAACCATGGCTGTGCCCTGGCAGGCTTACATGATCCCGCAGTTCAAGCTGGTCTCTGCCGTCGGCCTCTCCGATACCAGGTGGTCCATCATCCTCCTGCAGGCCTTTGGAGCCTTTGGTGTGTTCATGATGAAACAGTTCTATGACACCATCCCTGAGGATCTGTCGGAGGCGGGCCGATTGGATGGCCTGAGTGAGTTCGGCATCTACTGGCGCATCATGCTGCCTTTATCGGGACCATCTTTGGCGGCCTTGGCCATCATCACCTTCACCAATACATGGAACGATTACATGGGGCCGCTGATCTACCTGCGTTCCCAGAAGCTCTACACCATCCAGCTGGGCCTCAAGCTCTTTATTTCCCAGTACAATGCTGATTTCGCCATGATCATGACCGGTTCGGTCCTTTCGGTCCTGCCCATCTTGGTCGTCTTCCTCATCGGTCAGAAGCAGTTCATCGCCGGCATTGCGACATCCGGCATGAAGGGCTGAATCGTGGCTGGAAGCGATGGTGATCAGGGGCGTCCCGCCAAGGGCTACGCCATGAGGGCTCTCCTGGGGATCACCAACTCCATTGCCGTGGTGCTGGGAGCCGGATGCTGCTCCCTGCTGGGGATGCTCCCTCTGGCAGCCGTGCTGATTTTCCTTCGCGATCCACAGTACTACCCGACCTATCTGCTGGCTGCCGTGCTGTCCGCGCCTGGTCTGGCTGCCCTCTTTGCCATCTACCGCGATCATCCAGGCCTGTCCTCGTCCTTTGCCCGGGCCAGGCGGCAGGCCCTGGATTCCATGACAGAGCGAGGGCATGCTCTGCCGGATTGGATAGCAAAGCCCTATGTGGACTCGGGAACGGTCTATGGGTTCTTCCGCGCCTACTGGCGGGCCTACAAGGTTCTGGCCCTGAGGTCATGGGCGACTTGGCTGCCTCTGGGGCTCATCGCCTTCGCGCTGATCTATGATCTGCAGATTGCATCGCAGCTCTCATGGGGCCAGATTCTGTTCCTCCCCATCCTGGTATGCCTGCTGCTCCTGGTTCAGACCGCCTTGGTCTCTCTGGTACTGCTGGTGGAATATCCTCGGGCGCGCATCCGCAAGGTGTTGGTCAATGGCCTCCTCCTGTCGGTGCGTCGCTGGTACATGATGGTTCTGTCGCTGGCGGTCCTCGCTGGATATGTCTGGGGGCTGATGCGCTCGCCAATCCTGGTGGCTCTTCTGGCCACAGGTCTAATCTGGTATCTGGTCTGGGCGGCTGTTCGGTGGCAGGCTGACCCCTTCTTCCAACAGATGGCCCGTGAGAGCGGGGACCCGGGTGTCCAGGCCATGTATGGACTGCCTGACGCTGGAGCCAAGGGCTCCTCCTTCACTGCGCTGCAGGACTACCGGCAATAGCGGTTCATGAAGAACAGTTGTATTTAAGAGCAGGCTCAAGGAGGATTCGCTGGAATGGGCTGTGAGCCTTTGCAGGTGCTGATCGAGGACCGGGACCGTCCTGTGGATATCGAGCCGGGGACCAGGCCCACGGTCAGGTGGAGGCTGGATCCTTTGCCCTCCTGGGCGGATAGGGTCCGTTTGGCCAGGGTGCGAGTCTTTGAACAGCCTAAGGGGCGGGTACTTGTAGACACCGGCATCCAACCTGCGGACGAGCTTAATGGCAGCCGTCTGCCTGGACCTGATATGGATCCTTCGCGACGGTATTGGCTGACCGTTCTTCTGCTGGATGCACAGGGCCGTCGGCTGATGGGATCTGAACCCATCACCTTTGGCACGGGGCCTGGCCTGGTCTGGCACGCTCGAGCCATTTGGTCCGAAGAGGACGAAAAGAACTCCTCAGGTCCTCAGGGCAACGCCAAAGGTTGGGCCCTGATGCGTGGTGTGGTCCGGCTGTCCCCGGGGCCGATCCTCTGGGCTAGTCTGTACGCGACCGCTGACAGCACCGTACCTGCGCGTCAGTTTGTCTACCGACTATGGCTCAATGGGCGCTTTCTGGGCTGTGGACCGGTCTTTCCCTTGGATGGAGAGGATCGTTACAGGGGCTACGAGGTCACCGGCCTCTTGCGTCCGGGAGCGGAGAATGTTCTGGGCGTTGTGGCCTATGCCATGGAAGGCCGACGCTTTCAGGCCCAGTTGGATGTGGGCCGGCCTGACGGCAGTGTGGAGCACTACGGCACGGACGCCGAATGGAAGGCTATTAGCGGCGCCGAGGCCTTTCCTGACAGCGCGTCCATCGGCACAACCTACTATCAGGCTCCGGCTGAGGACATCGACCTGTCCCGATATCCTTGGGGTTTTTCTCGGCCGGGCTTTGACGACTCTGCCTGGCGGAAGGTTCGGATTCGGCCCTCATTCTCCAAGTGCCTTGCCGCTCCTGCAGATGGCACCAGACTGACTCGGGTGAAAGCTCATAGGGTTTTGGCGGCTGCTCCTGGCCATCTTCTGCTGGACTTCGGCTCCGTGCGGTTGGGCGGCATCGGGCTTCGGGTGGATCTGTCGCAACATTTGGATCTGACCGTCCGCTACGGGGAGGTCCTGGACGGCCAAGGAGGCGTTCGTTACCGTCTGGCCACCTCCAACGTCTATCAGGATCGCTGGCGGCTGCAACCTGGCAGCAACCGGGCACAGACTTGGGGGATCCGGGTCTTTCGATATCTGGAGCTGATCTGGCCTGCGGAATCTGACCCTGAAGGGTTGCTGGCGAGCCTGTCTGACGGGGGCCTGTGGGCAGAGTGCCTTGAGGCTCCCGTATATGACGACCACGCCAGTTTTCATTGCGACAGGCCTCTGCTGGATAAGGTCTGGCAGCTGGGAAGAAACACCATCAGGGGACTCAACGCTGACATCTACGTAGATTCCTGGACGCGGGAGCGGGCTCCCTATGAGGCTGATGCCTGGATCCAGCAGCAGGCTCATATGGTGCTGGATGATGCGCCCGCCCTGGGCCGTTACAGTGTGGACTATCTGATCGCAAACAGGACCTGGCCCACCGAGTGGCCCCTCTACAGCATTTTGGCTGTGCACGATGCCTGGATGCACACCGGGGATCTGACTCAGGCAGCGGCCCAGTACGAACGGCTGATGGGACTGCTGCCGGACAGATACCTGGACAAAGACAGCGGGTTGATTGTCAAGGACCCTGGCACTTCCAGCCAGATGGATGGAGACCTGGTCGACTGGCCGCCCGTTGAACGCGATGGATATGTCTTCGGTCGTGTCAACACGGTCATCAACGCACTGGCCAGTGCCGCCTATAAAGCCATGGCTCGTCTGTCACGGGCCTTGGGCCGTCGCAGCAGAGCTGCCCGTCTGGCAGAGGTGTCCCGAAAAATGCAGGAGGCCTTGAATGAGCGGCTCTACGATCCAGCGGTCGGCGCCTACCGGGATGGCCTGCTAGACGGTCCCGACGGGCCGGCCATCGATCACTGTGCCATTCATGCCTCGGCCTTTGTCCTGGCTTTTGCGCCTCCCTCGGATCCCGCTCGTCTGGAGGCGGTCGGTGCCTATCTGCGTAGTAGGGGGATGGCCTGCAGCGCCTATGTGGCCGCCGTGCTTTTGGACGGACTTTATCGATCAGGTCTAGGGGCTGATGCTCTGACTCTGCTCTCGGCAGGGGAGGGTATGCGCACCTGGAAGCATATGCTGGACCAGGGTGCTGGAGGCACCATGGAGGCCTGGGACCCATCGATCAAATCCAACACCACCTATTCGCACCCTTGGGGGGCCTCGCCTGTCTGGCTGATTTCCAGCGGGCTGATGGGGCTGCGGCCTTTGAAACCCGGGTACCGAGAATTCGTTGCCGCGCTCCAACCTGGAGGTCTGGGCAGGGCCGAGCTGACCATGCCCGTGCCCACTGGGGACATCCATATCTCCTATAGGATTACAGGAAAAGTGGATAGCAGGCCAGGGTTTGTCCTCCTGCCGGATATCGATCTGGACCTGGTGGTGCCGCAGGGCTGTCGGGGTCATTTGGTCCTCCCGCCTATATGTGGTGTCAGGCCGGGGGGTCAGGTCGAGGCCTTGCTGGACGGGTCGCCAATCATGCTGAAGGCCTTGGATGCCGCCAGTCGGGTGGCCGGTATTCGTTGCAGAGCGGGATCGTTGCTTGCGGATGCGCTGCCCTGCGGCCATCATCATCTGGTGCTGCCGCGCGCTCAGGCTTGACAGTCTTTTCTGATCTGTGTATTGTTAGCCCTTGCATACCAAAGACCGTTGGTCGGGACCTTGGGTCTCCTAAGTTCGGTTGATCGAGCCAGCACAGGTTGAGTTTCAAATCGGTCCTCGCGACCTGCTTTCTGCTCTGCCTGTCGGCAGGGTTTTCTTTTTGCCTGCCATGCTCAATCGTCCGGTTCCCTCCAGAGGTCTGTCTAGGAAGGAACGCCATGAAAAGGCCCGAAAAGGAAGAGGCTGTCGCCAGGCTGACGGACAAGTTCCGTGATGCCGATGCCATCATCCTCACCGAGTACCGCGGGCTCAGTGTTCCGCAGGTCGCCGATCTGCGGAACAAGCTAGGCCGCGATACTTCCTACAACGTGGCGAAGAACACGCTAGCCCGGATTGCGGCCAAAGAGGCTGGAATCGAGGGTCTCGATGAGATGCTTGCCGGCCCCTGCGCCATCACCTTCGTCAAGGGTGATTACGTCAATGCCGCCAAGACGCTGCGTGATTTCGCCAAGGACAACCCGGCACTGATCGTCAAGGGCGGCTTCATTGATGGAGCCGTTGCTGACGCGGATGCCATGGAGAAAATCGCGGATCTGGAATCCCGCGATGTTCTGCTCTCCCGGATGGCCGGCGCGCTCAAGGGCACCATGTCCAAGGCCGCCAACCTGTTCGTCGCTGTGCCTACCAAGGCCGTGCGCACGTTCGACGCCCTGCGCGAGAAGCAGGAAAAGGCCGCCTGAATTCACGGCCATCGGCCCGGATTCATACGGTAAACACAAAAAAAGATGTTCGGTGATCGGCCTACCAGTCAATGCCGGTCGCCACAAATGAAAGGAAGCCATTATGGCCAAGCTCTCCGCTGACGAGCTCATCGACGCGTTCAAGGAAATGACTCTGGTCGAGCTGTCCGACTTCGTCAAGAAGTTCGAGGACGAGTTCGACGTCGAGGCCTCTGCCCCTGTGGCCGTGGCCGCTGCCGCCCCCGGTGCCGCTGCTCCTGCTGAGGAGGAGAAGACCGAGTTCGACGTAGTCCTGTCCGCCATCGGCGACAAGAAGATCCAGGTCATCAAGGCTGTCAAGGCCATCACCAACCTGGGCCTGGCCGACGCCAAGGCTCTGGTTGACGGTGCCCCCAAGGCCGTCCTGGAAGGCGCCAAGAAGGAAGACGCCGACAAGGCCAAGGCCCAGCTGGAAGAGGCCGGCGCCACCGTCGAGCTCAAGTAGTCATCGGCTCTTCTGAGCCTTTCTATGTTGAAAAGCCCCAAACCGTTGATGACGGTGAGGGGCTTTTTCTTATACATCTTGTCGACCGTGCGTGCGGGGTGATCGCGCTGCTCTGAGCTGAGTTGCGCCGGTATGTATGGGCACATGCGCTCTGCAGTCGGGACCGTAGGGATGACCCTACAATTGCAATGATCGAAGTTGATCGAAACAGTTTGTTCATGATTGGATTCGCTGCTAAGCTAAGCCCTGTCCTATCGACCACGACGCCGATGCCCAGATATGACAATGAGAGAGCAATCATGACTATCACCTTCACCAACCAGTTCTGGACCGTGACCTCTGGTGACCTGACCGATCGCCGCCGGCCTCTGCAAGCCCCTCCAATGGGGGAGAAGCCCAAGGACGCCAGGCCCATCGTCATTGATCCCTGCCAGCGGCATCAGCCCTGGCTCGGGGCCGGAGCCGCCATCACTGATGCCGCGGCATCGCTGATTTGGGGCAGTCAATCCGCGCAGCAAAGACATGCCCTTCTGGACGAGATGTTCAACCCTGACAAGGGCGGCTTTTCGGTCATCCGCATTCCGCTGGGCTCCTGCGAGCCGTCCTCCCAGCCCTACTACACTTATGACGACATCCCCTTCGGCGAGCAGGACAGGGATCTGACCAGGTTCTCCCTGGGCGAGGGCGAGCCGGGTGCTCCGGACGCCACCAAGGACTACAAGTACATCATCCCCGTCGTCCAGGAAATTCTGTCCATCAATCCTGCGGTAAAGATCATCGCCTCACCTTGGAGCGCCCCGGCCTGGATGAAGAACACCGGCCATCTGTGCATGGGCGGTCATCTGCGCTTCGGCGAGTGGACCGGCAACGGCTATGATCCGCTTGAGGATTCCATTGAGGGCGTCTATGCCCGGTACTTCGCCCGCTACATCGACGAGATGGAAGCCATAGGCATCCCCATCTGGGCGGTCACTGTACAGAACGAGCCCTCCAATGCCGCCCCCTGGCCGGCCATGCTCTGGACGCTGGCCCAGCAGGCCGACTTCGCCCACCGCTTCCTGCGGCCTGCACTGGACCGTCGGCACCCCCAGGTGCGCATCTTCATCAACGATGACTCGGCGCATTGCCTGACCGGACCGGTCGACAAGGATGTCACCGCAGAGCAGGCTCGGTCCATCGACGGTCTTACCTTGCATACCTATGACAACGACTACCCGCATCTGGATTATGCCAACCGGGTCTATCCGCAGTGGCTCTATGGCATGACCGAGCGTCGCTGCATGCTGAACCAGACCCCGGAGGATGCCGCACACATCATGTCTGGCGTTATCGGCAACTGGCTGGTTCGGCATGGTTCCTCCTTCATCACCTTGTGGAACATGGCCCTGGACGAGCGTGGGCTGCCCAATCAGATCGGTGCCGACGGCAGACGCGGGGTGGTCACCATCGACCATGGCAGCGGCAAGGTTCGCAGGAACCTGGAGTATTTCATGCTCCGCAGCTTCGGCCAGGACGTGGAGCCGGGCTCAGTGGTGATCGACTCCAGCAACTACACCCCGGACGGCTGGAGTGGTTCGTTGGGCTCCGTGGCCTTCCTGGCACCGGACGGATCCATCGCCGCCCACATCTACAACCCCACAGGTAAGCCTGTCAAGGCAGCCGTCACCGTCAACGGCTGGGGGGACCGCTGGCAGAGCGTGACCGTGCCCGCCTGGGGGACCGTGACCATGCATGCGACGACGAGTGAGCGAATCAATGATTCGGCCGTGCCCGAGGATGAGGACTTCGCTCTACAGCTGCCTGCGCATACTGTGGACGACAAGGCTCCAGGACAGGACTGAGGCTCAGATTCTGCAAACCGGGAAAGAGCCCGGCGGAAGGAGAAATACGATTATGAAGGAGATTTGGACCGCGACGGCAGGGGATCTGTCCCAGCGGCGAGAACCTATAGCGACCCCGGAGAAGACGACTGGGCCCGAGGCAGCCGTTCCCATTGTCGTTGATCCCACCAGACGCTACCAGGACTGGGAGGGGGCTGGCGCTGCTCTGACGGATTCCAGCGCCTACCTATTCATGACGGCTATGGATGCCGACCAACGGCATCGGATTCTGACTGAGCTTTTTGATCCGGCTCAGGCGGGCCTGTCCACCTTGAGGATCTCCATGGGGTCCTGCGACTTCTCCAGCCAGCGCTACTACTCCTATGATGACCTGCCCGAGGGAGTACTGTCGGATGCGGGTATGTCCTACTTCTCCATTGGGCAGGGGAAGCCAGGCTCGCCCGAAGCCACCAGGGACATGAAGTACGTGGTCCCCGTCCTTCAGGAGATCATGGCCATCAACCCGGGCGTGCGGATTCTAGCCTCTCCCTGGAGCGCACCCGCCTGGATGAAGGACAGCGGCCGGCTGGACGGGGCTGGTCGTCTGCGGCTGGGGCAATACTGCGGCAACGGCTATCGTCGACAGGACACGGTCGATGCGGCCTATGCCCGCTATTTTGTCCGCTTTATCGAGGCCTATCAGAAGCTGGGGATCCCCATTGCAGCAGTGACCATGCAGAACGAGCCCTCAAACAATCCACCCTGGCCTATGACGATTTGGACCCCTGAGGAGCTGGTGCGCTGGGGTGTGGACTACCTGCGTCCGGCACTGGATCGTAGCTTCCCCGAGGTGGAGATCTTCTTCGGTGATGACGGCCTGAGGTTCTTCAGCCGTCCGGTCAGCGACTATATGACCCCTGTCGAAGCTCAGAGCTTTGCCGGTACGGCTATGCATACATATTCCGGCCTGCCCAAGTGGGTCGTGAATGCCACCAGGCAGTTCCCCGGATGGCGCTCGGTCATGAGTGAGCGGCGCTGCATGCTGGACGAGCAGGTGGACGAGGCCAGCCATGTCATGTTCGGAGAGATCGGCATCGGACTGGTCCGCCAGGGCGTGGGCATGATTGACCTGTGGAATCTGGCTCTGGATGAGCAGGGTCTGCCCAGCTGGGCGCGGACTATGGGCCGGCGCGGGGTCATCACCATCGATTCCCAAACTGGCGGTGTCAAGCGCAATCTGGAATACTTCATGCTCCGTAATTTCGGGCAGGATGTGCCGGTCGGCGCTCGCAGGGTGGCCTCCACTAGCTATACCCGCGACGGCCGGACAGGCGGTCTGGGCTCGGTCGCCTTCGTTCGCGACGACGGCGAGCTCAGCATAATCCTCTACAATCCGACCGGAGAGCCTATCCGGGCGGCCCTGACCGTCAATGGCTGGGGCGCCAGCTGGCGATCGGTGAGTGTACCGGCTTTCGGGACGGTCTCCTGTCATGTGTCAGACTCCGACCACGTAAACCGCAGTAGGGTGCCGGAGGATGACCAATTCGTTGTCCGTATGACTCCGCACCCAGCTGATGACCACGATGAGGGAGAGGACGACCAGGGCTGATTCGATGATGACGGCCGCTGATTGACTCTGATGGTTTTATCCGGAGCCAGGGCGGCCGCCATTTTATGCGGTTCACTTCGATGCCCAAGCCTTGCCTGCAGGGAAGGCTCACTGCTTCGGCATGTCTGCCAGTCCTTCATGTGTCCTTTATCAGTTAATTCGGCACGCAATCAATCCTATCTCTGGGTTTCATGACAGAATAGGCGATAGTACCGAGTGAAGGCGGCTGCAGATTTGGGAGGTCGAAAACGTGAGTGACGATCGGCGACCGGGGCAGGTGTGGATAATCAAGTTCAATGGGGTGGAAGAGACCCGGCTCAAGCCTGGCGAGACCGTCGAGATCGGCCGCAAGCCTCTGCGTCCGCTGCCCGATGACGGCCGGCGTCGTCTGGAGGTGACCGATCAGACTAAATCCATGTCAAAACGACATGCCATTTTCACCGTCGATCAGGACGGTTTGGCCACCCTGCGCGACATGGGTTCCACCAACGGGTCCTATCTGATCCAGTCCGACGGATCACTGGTCAGGTTGCCTGTGGATGCCGCTTACCCCCTGTCCAGCACCTCGGCTCGTTTCCAGTTCGGTGATGTTCCTGTCGATTTCGTGCGCATCAGCAATCCCGAAGAAGACCAGACCGATCCTTCGCTCCGAGTACCTGACCTCTTCTCATACTCCACACAGCCCCGTGGCACGGTGGAGCCTGATGCAGCTGACATGTCCGTTGACGACATTCTGGACATGCGCGCCGGCGAGCCCACCGGCATCTTCAAGGCCGACGGGGTCCGCAACCGGGTCACCGCCCTTCATGATATGGCCCTGGGTGCCGCCAAGACAGCCGATTCTTCCCAAGAGGCGGACGGAATTTCACAAGATCGTCCCAGGCCTGCCTCAGTTGCTCGCGACTCGGAGGATAGCGCGTCGCCGCCTTTCTCCGGAAGATCAGCGTCTGCGAATACGCGTGACTCGCAAGCGCGGTATTATGACGATCCTGATTCAGCAGAGCATGGCCAGACTGACAACGGATCGGCAGGTACTGGCTCGGCAGATGGGCAGGTAGCTGACTCTCGCAGAGCCTATGCCGACCAGCCGGATGACAAAGAATTCGAAGACCGCGAGGGTGGCCGGCGTGAAGGGGACTTCCAGGCTCAGGACTCTCGTGACGAAGACCGCCGACCCCTGCCGTGGCAGGAGGACGAATCCGAGCAGGGTCTGCCGCTGGTCGGCACCCAGGAGGAGGACAGGCAGCCGGTCGACCGTGACCTTTTCGCTGATGCTCGTCGCTCGCGTTCCGCTGAATCCGCTCCTGATCAGGAACGCTATGGCCAGAATGCTAGTGATGATCGTGGTCAACAGGATGAGAGCGTCTCTTCCGACTACAAAGGCCATGCAGACGGCCAGCCCAGACAAGGCCGGGGGGGCGAATCAGGCTCAGCACAGGGGTTCACCCCGCTGGGAGCTGTAGAGCTGGCACGCCTGTCCAAGGAGGAACCGGATCAGTCCCGGCTTCCTGATCCAGCGGAAAAGCCGGATGATGACCATCAATACCAGCCGGCCTTTGAGCCCGGATCCGTCTTCGAACGGGTTTCGAAGGGCGACTATGACCGTGGCCAGGAAGCCATAGAGGTGGATGGGATGAGTTCTGATGATGCCAAGCGAACCGGGGACTTCGCCATGCAGTTCGCCATGGCCAAGCATCGGCAGCTGCTGCCTTTCCTGGCCATGAACCCGGCCCTTTACGACGATCTTTACGCCTGGTTGGAGGCCCAGGGCGACCGGGACATCGATGCGGCCCTGCAAAACAATGAGGGGTATCACGAATATCTGAACGCCGTGCGGAAGTGAGTAGACGGATGAGCGAGACGGTAATGAGCACCGGGGGATCGGAACAGGGCAAACGTACCGAGGATGCACAGGCATCAGTGGCCGAATCCTCCCCCGACCGTGCGGCGGAAGAGGTCAAAGCTCCGCTGACTCCTCTGGATCGAATTCGAGGATGGCGCCAGGAATACCAGAACCAGGTGGGATTGACTCCTCTGGAGAGCGTATCGCAGCTGGCCGCGCAGATGGACCTGTCACATGCGCATCCTTCAGGCATTGCACAGCTTTTCGCCAGCGGCCAGGTCCATCTGGATGCACTCTTCCGAGACCGGGGCATGCTGCGCGCGGCCCACCGGCGCATGGAGCGGGTTCTGGACGATCAAGCCGCCAAGGAGCGTGCCAGCGGCTTTGCCCAGCTCTCCATGGTGGTAGGAGTGGCTGCCTGGCAGGGGCGCGACATGCCTGTTCTGCTCTACCCCGTGCGTATTGATGAGAGCACACAGGGAACCTCCAGAGCCTCCATCAGATTCACAGGCAAGGTGGATCTTAATCCTGCCTTGATATCGGCCATGCGCGAGCGAGGCATCACCCTGGATCCTGACCGCCTGTTTTCCGCCTCCCATTATCAGGGCGGCACGCCAGAAACTTCATCGCTGTTCAAGGACATGACGGCCCTGATCACGCCGCATATCAGCGACTTCACCATCGAACGGAAAATTGTCCTGGGGTGTTTCATCGAGCCATCGGCCCAGCTGCTTGGTGAAAGCCTCCGGATTCTGGACCGGATGACTGTCGGGTCCACCGGTAACGATCTGCTGGATGCTTTGGCAGGCGACCAGGCGGCTTCCGAGCGGCTCAAGGGCGGATCCGTGCCCGACTACAGTCCCTTCGATGCGGATCCTCACAGCGAATTCGAGTCCGGAGATGTGGCCAACCGGGTCCGTTATGCAGCCCAGCTGGTGGCGACCGGGCATAGCGTGCTTGTGGATGAACAGACCGGCCGCCACAGCGCCGACGATGCTTTGGCCATTGCCTCGCGTTGCGTCACCGCAGGCAGGACAGTGCTCTATGTGCCCTGTGTGGTGGAGGAGAAGCGGCGCTTCCAACACCGTCTGGAAGCTGCCGGGATGGCTGGCATGGCCCTTGACCTGACCGACGACCAACTGGGCCGCGTCCTGGATCAGCGTTTGATCGATGCGGTAGGCTTCAAACCCGGCAAGGCCAGCGAGCATTTTGATCAGGTGGCTGACGAGCTTGTGGGTGTCCGTTCCCGGCTGACCCGTTACCTGGGCGATCTTCATGGAGTGGATTCGGGCTGGGGAGTTTCGGCCTACCAGACGATTCAGAATCTGGCCAACATTGCCAACATGCCTACGCATCCTGCCACCCGTGTCCGTTTGGGTGCGGCCACGGCCCACAACCTGCAGCCCGAGTTGGATGCCTGGGCGGACAAGCTGGAGAGGGCTGCCGAGCTGGGCGAATTCGTCATCGGCCCCCAAGACACTCCCTGGTTCGGTGCCACACTGATCAACGATAACGAGGCCGTGGATGCTTACTCCCGTGTGGTTCGTCTTCTGCAGCGGCTTCTGCCGGACACCCGTGAGCAGGTCAAATCTACTGTAGAGACCTGTGGATTCCCCGTGCCGGCCACCGTCAAGGATTGGGGACGGCAGGTGGTGGTCCTCAAGAACCTGCGCCGTGTTCTGGATGTCTTCCAGCCCTCCATCTTCGAACGCGACATTCCCGCCATGATCGAGGCCACCAAGTCCAAGGCCGATCGCAAGGCTGATGGCACGAATCTGGGGTTCTGGGAGCGTCGACGTCTTGTCAAGGAGGCTAAGAGCCTGCTCAGGCCTGGTGCGCAGGTCGAGGATCTGCACGAGTCGCTGGTGGTGGTCTCAAAGCAGGCCGAGCAGTGGCGGACCTTCGTCCCCCACGGCGGCTGGCCGGTCCTGCCACCCAAGCTGGACGTCATCATTGACACTCAGGAATCTCTGATTCGTGACATGACAGCTCTGGACACCGTCCTGGACTCAACTCCGGCTGGCGGTGATCTGGAGACCATGGACCTCAACAAGGTGGAGGAGCGGCTCAAGGCCCTCTTTGACGACCATACAGCCCTGGATACTTTGCCTGAACGCTGCGCTTTGGAGGGTGAATTCAACAAGGCGGGTCTGGATGGCCTGGTCCAGGATCTGCGCAACCGACAGGTTGAAGGTAAGGCGGTACGGGCCGAACTGCAGCTGGCGTGGTGGACCACGGTCTTTGACGACATCATGCGTTCCTCGCAGATCATCTCCAACCAGGACGGTTCCGCCTTATCCAACGCGGCCGACCGCTTTAGCCAGGTGGATGCACAGCACGTGGCCAGCATAGGGCCCATGGTTGCCCAGGAGAGCGAAAAGCGTCTGTCCGAGCTGCTCTTCTCGCGCACACAGGAGGCCAATCAGCTGCACACCATGCTGGCAGGCAACCCTGGTGCCTCCCTTCCGGTCTTCCAACAGGCCCATCCCAGCATACTGTCGGCGGCCAAGCCCATCATCATCGCGACTCCTGCCACGCTGGCGACCAGAACCAATCCGACACAGCTGGCCGATACGGTCATCATCGACGCCGGGGCCCATATGCCTTCCATCCAGGTCCTGACTGTGCTGGCTCGGGCCCGGCAGGTGGCAGTCATCGCCCACCGGCCGACCGTAACCTCGGATGGCCTGTTGCAGCTGATCGACCGTCTGGTTCCGGTCACTGTCAAAGCCCGGCCTTCGCGCCGCTCGATTCGTCTGGACGCCTTCCTGAAGGATCACGGCTATGGGGATTTGTCGGCGCCTGTGCCCGATTGCCGGGAGCCTGGCAGGGTGACCCTGACCAGGGTGGAGGGTGCTGGCGTCCCGGTCATGGCCACGGGTCTGGTCGAGTCCAGCCAGCAGGAGGTCGCTGCTGTCGTCGACATGCTCAAGCGCAAGGCCGGATCTTTTTCCCTGGTACCGAACAGTTACCTGCTGACTGTGGTCACCCTGTCAGCTACCCATCGCTCGCGGCTGGGCGCTGAACTCAAGTCGGCAGCCGCCAAGGACAGGGTTTTCGCCAAGTTCCTGCGGCACGTACGCATTGTCGGCATTGACGAGGTCTGCGGTGCCCGGGCTACTGACGTGATCCTCACTCTGGGCTTTGCCAAGACCACCCACGGCCGTCTCCTGCAGCAGTTTGGCGATCTGGAAGGCGAAAGGGGCAAGGGCATGCTGCTGGATGCTCTGGTCTTGCCTGATCGGAATCTGGACATTGTCGCAGCTTTCTCTGCTGAGGATATGGAGGATGACCGTCTTCACCAGCCCGGGCCGCGTCTGCTCAAGGATCTGTTGACCTGGGCTGAGCATCCTGACGCGGAGCCGGTCCGGCCCGAGCAGGCCGAGCAGTCCACCAATGTGCTCTTCCGGGATTTGGCCCAGCGGCTGCGGACCCGAGGGTTGGATGTTGCCCTGGATTACGGTTATGACCAGGCACCTCGAATTCCATTGGTGGTGGGGCTCAAGAACAAGCCCTATGCCTTGGCCGTGCTGACCGACGATGCCGAGTTCATGCACACTCAGTCCACCAGGGAGCGTCACCGGTTCACCACCGAGGACCTGCAGTATCTTGGCTGGTCGGTCATGACGGTCTGGAGCGTTTCGGCCTTTGTCAACCCTGATAAGGAAGCCGATAGGATCGTCGCTCGCCTTGCCGATATCTACCATCAGGCGCGTTGATGGCGGATAATCAGCAAGACCGGGGAAATCAGGCCGGTAATCCTGCAGCTTCACGCCGACGTCGGCATCGCCGAGTGGTTCGCCCAGGCACGGAACGGTTCGATGTTGATGGCATCGAGGAGGATCCTCAGGATCAGGTCTGTGCCCAGGATCGTCTTGACGGGGATGACCGGCGGATCCTGGGTGAGCTGCCGCCGCATTGGGGACTCTTCCCCAATGAGCGTGGCGACTGACTACTGGTTCTAATTCTGTCCCGTCGGCAGACCGGTTCCGGCATCTTGACTGTCTGCACCTGTTGACTGGTGGATGTCGGCGGCGATCTGGCGCAACAGCTGCAGGCTCTGGTCCTGGGGGCTGGGTGCGTTGGGCTGGTCCTTGATGCCCGAGGCGGCCCTGCTCAGTTGCCGCAGCTTGTTGATGGGCATAATGATGCAGAAGTAAACAGCGATGGCGATCAAGAGGAAGTTGAGTAGGGCCGTCAGAATGGCACCGAAAGAGATGGTGGCGTTCCGGTAGCTGATGGTAAGGAGCCCCGACAGGTCCGGTTTGCCGAAGATCATGGCGATCAGGGGGCTGATCAGATTGTTGACGATGGCGTTTACCACGCTGGTCACCGCTGAACCCATGACCACGCCCACGGCCATATCCACCATGGATCCGCGCGAGATGAACTGCTTGAATTCGCCCAGCACACCCTTGTTGCTGATCTGCGAGATCTTGTGCACTGCTTCGGCGGTATCCTTGGCCGCCACCTGATTGATCGAGGCCATCCTGCATCCTTCCGTAGCTGATGTAGGGCATGGAGCGCCCATGCCTCCTTCTTCCTCCATTATCGCGGGCGCAGGATGGTTTCGGTTTTCCGACATGATTGGAGGGTGTCGGTGCAGAGGTTCTTTCGGGGCGAATGGCAATGACAGGGGTGGCTGGATCCAGCGACAACAAGAGCAGGGCCTGATTGGCATCCAGAGCGAAGATGGACTGGGATCCTTGCCGGCCTTGGTTGCTCTCCCGCCCGTCTGGATTGGATTGATTCCTGGGGACGGTCTGCGCTGGTTGCAAAACCAGTGCCTGCTCGGCTATCATGCAGCGTCCGCCACCCGAGGCCTGTCCAGGAGAAGGCGTCTGTACGTCGTTGACTTGTCGACTGTGGGAAAGCCCCGGCACCCTATCGGAACGGGGTTGGTCTCGCTTGGAGGATGGCGGCAGGGAACTGGATTGGGTGGGATGCGGGCCATTGTCGGCCGGGCAGTTCCCCGCGGCTAGCAAACTCACCTGATCGCCGGCCTGCAGGTCTCCCGGATCATCGGCCAGGCGGACGGTCACTGGGGTGGTCCCGGCCGGCTGTGCCGGTCTGTTGCTGATCATGGCCGTGGTCAGCGGTTGCCCTGTGCGGACGCTGACCATCAGCCTCCGTCCGCGTACTTGCCCAAATGAAGCGATCAGGCCGGGCAGCCGTTCCCTGCCATGCAGGATTCGTGACCGAACCATGGCAGGCTCGATGGCTGAGCCGCGTGCAATAGGCCGAGCGGCGACCAATACAGACAGACGGCCCTGCGCCTGGACCAGGATCTGCAGGGCACAGAAGACTGCCAGCCCCAATGCCAGGGCGGCCCCTACGCGCCGTAGCCGAAAAAGCCGTCGTCGGCGAGTCAGGGTGCTGGTGACCGTTGAAGGCTTGTTCTTCTTGGTGAAGATGGGAAAATCGACCATGCCCCCAGCCTGCCAGGATGTTGACCGGCGTATGGGTCCGCATGGTCGATGTGGTCGAATGTGCCTCTTGGTCTACTTGCTGCTTGTGGAGCTCGAAGAGGAGGAGGATGAGGCTCCGTCGGTCCGGTAGAAACCATGACCCTTGAACTCGATAGGCACTGCGGAGAAGACCTTGCGGACCTGCTGCTGCCCGCACTTGGGGCAGATGGTGATGGGTTCGTCGTTGAAAGACTGCTCCTTGGTAAAGTCGTATCCGCAGTTCTTGCAACGATAATGATAGGTGGGCACCGTTCTTTCCCTCCGCTGATGGTCGGTTCGCGCGACGATTGGTTCAACACCCAATATCCTAGTGGTGGCTTCGACCAGAAGAATCGGCACCGGGCCTCTCGTCAGTCTTGTCCATCACCATTATGGTCCGCTCTGTGTCTTCGTGATAGACCTGCGGCTGTGGGCGTGAAACCTTCAGGCGTCAGGACGGCATCCACAGGAAGATCATGGTCCAGATGGGGCAGAGGAGCTTCAACGAATTCGCCGGGCCAGCAGATGCCCACCACTGGGGTCTGCTCGGCGCGCAAGGCCAAAGCCCGGTCATACCAGCCGCCGCCCCGACCCAGACGAATGCCGGTATGGTCGATGGCCAGTGCCGGCACCAGGATCAGATCAGCCTGATTCAAAGCCTGCGCTGGCAGTGCCGGCATATCGGGTTCGTCCGGCCGCCAGCCGGGAATCCGCTTCATGCCATCCAGATCATGCTCTGATTGCAGGCATCCCCAGCCTACTTGGGTGCCCGTGCCCAGCATGGGAATGAGCACCTGGTATCCCCGGCCCAGCAGAAGGTCAAGACTGGGGTCCATGGCTATCTCCCCCCGAATGGAGGCAAAGGCGGCCACGGTCAGGCTCTGGTCGCTTCGGGAGCGTTCGACTCCGGGGAGCACATGGTGGGCCAGCAGATAGGCCAGCTTGCGGCCCGCATCCAGGCATTGGGCTTGATCGATGTGCCTTCGGTCTTCAAGCAGCCGGCCACGCCGATCTTGCTTGTCCATATCGATGCGTTCCTGCTCGTTCATGTCCTCAGTTCTACCAGTAGGGGCTCTCCCGGATGGACGCCTGTCTGCCTCAGCTGCCGTTCGGTGAGAACATGGAATCATGTCGGTTCTGCATACCTTCCGTCAGGTCTGGCAGGGTTCCCGGGCCCGCTCGGGCCATGCCCTGAATCTGCCTGATCGTCTGACCCCGCCCCCAGGCCATGGGGACTTCCTGCTGAGACCCATCCGCGAGGGTGATCAATCAGCATGGAATGCGGTTCGATGGAGGAATCGTGATTGGCTGGCTCCATGGGAATCGGGGGATCCCCGCCACGGACCTGGCATGACCTATGCTCAGTGGATGCAGGAACTGGAGCGTGCCCGGCAGGAGGGTACTTCGGCGGTCTTCCTGATGGAGTTTCATCAGAGCATCGTAGGGCAGATTTCCCTAGGCGCCATCCGCTATGGGTCCATGTGCACGGCAGTAGCGGGCTACTGGGTTGACCAGGATTGGATCGGTCACGGATTCGCGCCCCTGGCCTTGGCCATGGTGGCGAATTGGGTCTTCAAGGATAGGAGCGGGCCTCATCTGCACCGTCTGGAGGTGGCGATTCTGCCTGAAAACCAGCGGTCCCTGCGTGTAGTACAAAAGCTGGGCATGGAGCCGGAGGGGCTGCGTCGCAGCTACATGTATGTAAACGGACAGTGGCGGGACCACCTGACCTTTGCCTGGATCAGCGACCAATTCGATCCAGATCTGCTGGCCCGTTTATGAACCCCTGGGGCAGACATGGTCGACACGCTGGGTTTGACTTGCCGCTTGGGGCATACCGTCAACTAACGTAGTACCTATGGTTTATGAATCACTCAGCAGCATCATGGTTTTGGTGATTGCAGTGATTCTGGTGCTGGGTTGGCTGCCGTTTCGCACCGTCAAGGGCATGAAGCGGGCCTCGGAGCATCGCCAGGACAGGCTTTCCACCTCCCTGCACATGGTGGGTCGGGAAGACGGTATGAGGTTCTGCGACAGGCAGTCGAGGACGGTGAAAGGGTTGGTCATGCAGCAAGGGCAGCAGGATGGCAACCGGCTGAGTCAGGCCCAGCGCATCAAGCAGATCAGACAGTTGCGCCGCGCGGCCATACGCCGTCGTCGTATCCTGGTCCTTACCCTGTTGGTCATCACTCTGCTGGTGGCTGGGCTCTCTTACCTTGTAGGCTACAGCCCATGGTTCACTTTGATTCCTCTGGCCTTGGTGATAGTGGTGTTGGCCGCCGGCGCACATGCTTCGGCCCAGGCTCGGACTTGGGAGCGCAATTTGGCCCAGCGGCGTGCTAGGCAGCGTCGTCAGCAGGCGGCCAGTCTGACTAAGAGCAAGACCTCCGGCAGGCCTGTGCAGGCCAAGAATGAGGGCCGCACGGAAACTGCCACGGATGTGCTTGACCAGGGCGAGATTCGTCAAACGCTGGCTCAGGCCAAGGCTGATCAGCAGGCAGCACTCAAGGCCAGGCAGCACAATTCCGCCAAGCCAGCAAAGCCGTCAGCCGGCACCAGCAAGGCCAAGGGTTCGGCCGGGTCCGTAAAGTCGAACGAGAAGACTGCTGCTCAGACCGGACATACCTCGAACAGGCAGCCCGTCACCAAGAAGGCCTCTGAGCAGACCCCAGCCAAACAAGCGGGCTCTCAACCGGCGGCTTCCAAACCGGCAGCTGCCAAATCTTCAAAGGCCCAAAAGGCTGCCTCCAAATCTGCTACGCCCAAGTCGCCAATGGACAAATCCGCTGCCTCGAAGTCTGCAGTCCGGCCTACTTCTTCACAGTCGATGCCTGCCCAATCCGCCGCTGCCCATTCAGGCAAGTCCAGATCGGTCTCTGCGTCTATCGGCAAAGAGCACCAGGCCTCGTCAGATCAGGCCTCCAAATCCGCGGCATCGTCGTCCTCGGCAAAGGCCCAGGAGGATGCCACCAACGAACTCGAACGCATCAATCCCTCTCCGGCCTTGGATGCTTTCGACATGGCGGCAGGCCAGGATCTGATTTCCTTCTCCCTGGGATCGGCCCGCGGCGAGGAAGCGGACAAGGACGGCAAGAACAACGAAGATGAGGGTCCCCACAGCCTGGAGATCAAGTCAACCCGTCAGGTCTCCGTGGCCCGTCCCCCCGAAAAGAAGAAGGCCGATGGGCGGCCCGACGACTTCCATGAGAGGGAGATGCAGGCCCAGGTCGAAGCGCCTGACCGTAGCGAGAACTCCCTGTCCATCGGCGTGGAGGCCATATTGGCTCGGCGTCGTCCGTCAGCCAAGTCCTGAGGGGCCAATCGACAATCCATCTTTCACCACCAGCGTTAGCACTCAAGTTGGCAGAGTGCTAATTTCGCGCTACTATGACTTGTAGCGCAAAGGAATGCGTGGTGAGTGTTCGTCAGCCTCTCATCGACGTTCCGGCGTGGGTTCATTGGCTGTTCTCACAAGATGTAGGAGGTCCACAGTGTCGATTTCACTCACACCGTTGGAAGACAAGATCGTCATCAAGCAGGCTGAGGCGGAGACCAAGACCGCTTCCGGGCTGGTCATTCCTGATACCGCCAAGGAGAAGCCCCAGCAGGGCGAGGTGCTGGCGGCAGGCCCCGGCCGTCGTGACGACAAGGGCGAGCGCATCCCCATGGATGTCAAGGTTGGCGACAAGGTTCTGTACTCCAAGTACGGCGGCACCGAGGTCAACTACGGTGGCGAGGACTACCTGATCGTATCCGCGCGCGACGTTCTGGCCATCCTCAAGTAAAGAGGCGGTGATTAGTGGCCCCTGGTCCTGTGAAAGGACCAGGGGCCATTTGCGTCTCGTCAGGACCGTGCAGCGGACCAGATGCCGCAGGGACATGTGGCGGCCACTAGCATGGTGCCCATGTACTATCGTCATCGCGCCAGCATTGATTCCCTTCCCGGATACCGGCAGGGCAGCCCGGCACCAGCCGTTCCCGGGTTAACCAGTTACAAGATCTCCAGCAACGAGAACCCATACCCGCCCCTGCCCGGTGTGCTTCAGGCCGTCTCAGAGCAGGCCCTGGGCCATCTGAACCGCTATCCGGACATGCATGGCACTCGTCTGGTAGAGCGGCTGGCCCAGTTGCACGGGATGGATCCGGCATGCATCCAGCTGGGATGCGGATCCACTGAGGTCATCACGCAGCTGGTTGACCTGGTGGCCGGTCATGGCGATCAGGTGGTCTATCCCTGGCGCAGTTTCGAGGCCTATCCCATCATCGTCACCACGGCCGGCGCCACCGGGGTGCCCGTGCCCCTGGATAAGCAGGGGCGCCATGATATCGAGGCCATGATCGCCGCGGTCAATGACCACACCAGACTGGTCATTGTCAACAATCCCAACAATCCGACTGCGACCAACGTCGATCGCAATCAGGCCGAACGGCTCCTGCAAGCCCTGCCAGCAGACCTGCCGGTGCTCTTTGATGAGGCGTATATACAGTTCAATGACGACCCTGATCGAGCCGACGGATTGACGCTTATGCGCGAGCATCCCAATGTGATAGTGGCACGGACCTTCTCCAAGGCCTATGGATTGGCTGGTCTGCGGATCGGATACGCCGTGGCAGCGGAGCCGATCATTGCCGGTATGAACAAGGTGGCCCTGCCCTTCGGCGTCACCGATGTGGCCCAGACGGCGGCAATGGCCAGCCTGGACGCACAGGACCGCCTGGCCGAACGGGTCCAGGCACTCAAGCAGGAACGGGCCAGGATCCTGGCTGGTTTGCAGGAGCAGGGGTGGAAGATTCCTGAGCCTCGGGCCAACTACTACTGGCTGCCTCTGGGCCAGGCCGCCGCACAGGCTGATCAGCGCTTCCGCGACGCAGGCCTGTCGGTCAGGACCTTCCCCGGCGAGGGCATCCGCATCACTGTGGGGGAGCGGGAAGCCAACGACCGGGTCCTGGAAGTTTGCGCTGATCTGCGTCGGCAGGGTTTACCGCAGGATCCGATTGCTGACTGAAGGCCGCATACTGTCGCGAGCGTAAATGCCAATGATTGCTGTCTCCGTCCTTGTCTGGAATGTCACAGCAAAGGCTGTTTTGCTCTTGTGAGCTTGTGTCGTCTTGGATAAACCTATATATTGTGGTTGGCTGGCCTAGTCTATCCAATATATAGTGTTTACCAAGGAGCAACAGTCACTATGTCCTCAGCAGATGTGGATCGGCACGATCCTCCCGATGGTGCCTCCAAGCTGGTGTACTTCTCCAGCGTCTCCAACAACACCCACCGCTTTGTGCAGCGGCTGGGCGTGGAGGGGCCCATCCGCATCCCCCTGTACGAGCGGCGCCAGCCCATGCCCATTATGGATGCGCCTTACCTTTTGCTGGTGCCCACCTATGGCGGCGGGTCAGCCAAGGGGGCCGTGCCCAAGCAGGTCATCCACTTCCTGAACAATCCGGTCAACCGCGGACTGATCCGCGGAGTCGTCACCTCGGGCAACCGGAACTTTGGCAGCGCCTATTGCGCGGCCGGCCCTCTGATAGCCCGCCGGTGCGGCGTCCCTGAGCTCTATCGATTCGAGCTGCTGGGCACCGCGGAGGATGTTCAAGCGGTCAGGGCCATTCTGGCCGGAATGGGAGTGCAGCTCCAGCAGCAGTCGACTGATTCACGAAAGGCGGTTTTGTCATGAGCCAGCAGGAAAGCACGCAAGAAAGCACCAAGTCAGAGGCCGGCGTCTATGCCGACGACGAGATGATGCGCCAATCCATCACCCCGCCCCAGTACCGTGTCACCCCTGAGGCCAGGATTCGCCCGGTCAACTGGAACAACATCACCGACGAGAAGGATCTGGAGGTCTGGAACCGACTGGTTTCCAACTTCTGGCTGCCCGAGAAGGTGCCCCTGTCCAACGACATCCCATCCTGGAACACTCTGACCGATCATGAGCGCCAGACCACGGTTCGTGTCTTCACCGGACTGACCATGCTGGACACCACGCAGGCCACCATCGGTGAGCTGGTGCAGATCGATCACGCCCGCACCGAGCAGGAGCAGGCCATCTATACCAACATCGCTTTCATGCAGTCGGTCCATGCCCGCTCCTACTCCTCGGTCTTCTCCACGCTCTGCTCCAGCGAGGAGATCGACAAGGCCTACCGCTGGGCTGTGGCCAACGACGTCCTCCAGGAGCGCGTCCACACGGTCCTGCACGAGTACGTCAGCGAGGATCCCCTGAAGCGCAAGGTGGCCTCCACCATGCTCTCCTCGCTCATGCTCTATGCGGGCTTCTATCTGCCCCTTTACTTCTCCAGCCATGCCAAGCTGATGAATACGGCCGACATGATCCGTCTGATCCTGCGTGACAAGGCCATCCATGGCTATTACTCGGGCTACAAGTATCAGCGGGGTCTGGAGGAGAGGACACAGGCCGACCAGGCCATGCTGGAGAAGTTCACCAACGATTTGCTGGACAAGCTCTACGACCTGGAGATGGTCTACTCGGGGCAGATTTATGAGGGCTTCCCCTTCGTCGAGGACGTCTTCGCCTTCGTTCGCTACAATGCCAACAAGGCGCTGATGAACCTGGGCTACCCGGCTCGGTTTGCGGCCGACCAGACTGATGTCAGTTCGGAGATCCTGGCGGCCCTGTCGCCATCGGCCAACGAGAACCATGATTTCTTCTCAGGTTCGGGCTCCTCCTACGTCATGGGGCACTCCGAGTCCACTGACGACGACGACTGGGACTTCTAGGCGAGTTGGATCTGCTGTGATATTGGGCACAGAAAACCCTATATATGCTCACCGTTTTTAATATCAATAGCACATATAGTAGTTCAGGCTCGCGCTGGGCGGGTTCTGATCGGTCCGTCTTCAGGGCGGGCATCACCGTCAAGACAGGCTCTGGATGGCCTGATCAGGAGGAAGCATGGAGCAACAGCAGACCGCAGGAACTGATTCGGAGCTCAGCGCTCCCGAGTTCGCCGCCCAGGGTCAGCGCCTGGGGGCCGTGGTCTACTTCTCGTCGGCCTCGCGCAACACCGCCCGGTTCATCGCCAACTGCCATTTGGATGACGAGGGGATTGACGTCTTCCGCATCCCTCTGAGGCCCAAGGATCCGCCGCTCAACATTCGGCAGCCCTACATCCTGATCGTCCCCACCTATGGGGGCGGATCAGCCAAGAAGGCGGTCATGCCGCAGATCAAGCGCTTCCTGAACGACCCGGCCAACCGGGCCGGCATCCGCGGGGTCATCGCCTCGGGCAACACCAACTTCGGGGAGGCCTTCTGCATGGCGGGGGACATCATCTCCCGCAAGTGCAATGTGCCTTTCCTCTATTATTTCGAGCTCATGGGCACCAAGGAGGACCAGGAGAAGGTCCGCCGCGGGGTTGTGGATTTCTTCCGCAACCACCCCGAGTCCTGAGCCTATTTCATTACACGCACTATCACTGCAATACTCATGAAAGGACACCCGATGGGAGCAAACGAGGACACGTCCCTGGCACTGGATAGGACCGCATCCGAGGATGAGGAGACCTTCGATCCGGCTCACGACTACCATGCCCTGAACGCCATGCTGAACCTGTACGACAAGGACGGCAGGATTCAGTTCGACAAGGACCGCGAGGCCGAGCGCCAGTACATGGACCGGCACGTACGGCCCAACACCATGACTTTCCCCTCCACGGCCGAGAGGATTGCCTACCTCCTGGATCACGAGTACTACGATCGCAAGGTCTTCGAGAGCTATACCCCTGAGTTCCTGGACAGGATCTACAAGCATGCGGCCGAGAGCGGCTTTGAGTTCGAGACCTTCCTGGGCGCCTTCAAGTTCTATACCTCCTATGCGTTGAAGACCTTCGATGGCAAGCGCTACCTGGAGGACTTCCCCCAGCGCTGTGTGGCCGTGGCCCTGGAGCTGGCCGACGGGGATGAGCAGGCCGCCATGAAGTACACGGATGAGATCATCTCCGGACGCTTCCAGCCTGCCACCCCAACCTTCCTGAACCTGGGCAAGGCCCAGCGCGGCGAGCCGGTCTCCTGCTTCCTTGTGCGCATCGAGGACAACATGGAGTCCATCTCCCGCGGCGTCAACGCTGCCTTGCAGCTGTCCAAGAGGGGCGGTGGCGTGGCCCTGCTGCTCAGCAACCTGCGCGAGATGGGCGCGCCCATCAAGCACATCGAGAACCAGTCCAGCGGTGTGGTCCCGGTCATGAAGCTCCTGGAGGACTCCTTCTCCTATGCCAATCAGCTGGGTGCCCGCCAGGGTGCCGGTGCCGTCTACCTGTCGGCCCACCATCCTGACATCATGCGTTTCCTGGACACCAAGCGGGAGAACGCGGACGAGAAGATCCGCATCAAGTCCCTGGCCCTGGGCGTGGTCATTCCCGACATCACCTTCGAGCTGGCCAAGCGCAAGGAGCCCATGGCTCTCTTCTCGCCCTACGACGTGGAGCGGGTCTACGGCAAGCCCTTCGCTGACATCCCCATCACCGAGCATTACGAGGAGATGGTCAAGGACAAGCGGATCCACAAGAAGTACATCGACGCCCGCGACTTCTTCATGACCCTGGCCGAGATCCAGTTCGAGTCCGGCTACCCATACATCCTCTTCGAGGACACGGTCAACAAGGCCAACCCCATCGATGGTCGGATCACCATGTCCAACCTCTGCTCGGAGATTCTGCAGGTCCAGGAGCCCAGCACCTACTCCGAGAATCTGAACTATGAGCATATCGGCCGCGACATCTCATGCAACCTGGGATCCCTCAACATCGCCAAGGCCATGGACGGCGGCCTGGCCGACACGGTCGAAACCTCGGTGCGGGCCCTGACATCCGTCTCTGACCACACCAACATCGAGGCTGTTCCCTCCATCAAGCGGGGTAACGACGAGGGTCATGCCATCGGTCTGGGTCAAATGAACCTCCATGGCTTCCTGGCCCGCGAGGGCATCCACTACGGGTCCGAGGAGGGGCTGGACTTCACTGACATGTACTTCATGACCGTGGCCTACCACGCCTACAGGGCCTCACATGCCCTGGCCGTGGAGCGGGGGAAGGCCTTCGCCTCCTTCGCCAAGTCCGACTATGCCAAGCCTGCCGGCCAGGGGAACTACTTCGACAAGTACACTGAGGGCAGCCGTTCCTTGGAACCCAGGACCCAGCGGATCAAGGACCTCTTCGACCAGTACAAGGTCCACATTCCCACGGTTGAGGACTGGAAGGAACTCCAGGCGGCCATCCTCAAGGACGGCATCTACAACCAGAACCTCCAGGCCGTCCCCCCGACCGGGTCCATCTCCTACATCAACCACTCCACCAGCTCCATCCACCCGATCGCCTCCAAGATCGAGATTCGCAAGGAGGGCAAGATCGGGCGCGTCTACTACCCGGCTCCCTACATGACCAACGAGAACCTGGACTACTTCGAGGACGCCTACGAGATTGGCTGGAAGAAGATCGTGGACACTTACGCCGAGGCCACTCAGCATGTGGACCAAGGGCTCTCGCTGACCCTCTTCTTCCCCGACACGGCCACCACCCGCGATCTGAACAAGGCTCAGATCTACGCCTGGCGCAAGGGGATCAAGACCCTCTACTACATCAGGATCCGCCAGCAGGCGCTGGAAGGCACCGAGGTCGAAGGCTGCGTCAGCTGCATGCTTTAAGGCGCATGTTCTAAGGCATATGCAATCACTGGTCGGTGCCGTCTTTGAGGGCGGTGCCGGCCCTTTGGCATCCACGTCCACAGGTCGGGTCCGTCCATGCGGTAGACTGACGGTCCTGTCATGATCCGCTTCGCACTGTCGAACACCCATCCAACAAGGAGCAATCAACCATGGTCCCACCCATTTCCATTCCCCGGCAGCCGCTGAAGCTGATCGACCGGGTCTCCGCCATCAACTGGAACCGTCTGGAGGACGAGAAGGACCTGGAGGTCTGGGACCGTCTGACCGGCAACTTCTGGCTGCCCGAGAAGGTTCCCGTCAGCAATGATCTGCCCTCCTGGCAGGCCATGAGCGAGGAGGAGCACACCCTGACCATGCGGGTCTTCACCGGTCTGACCCTTCTGGACACCATTCAGGGGACCGTGGGCGCCGTCAGCCTGATCCCGGATGCGCTGACCCCCCATGAGGAGGCGGTCTACACCAACATCGCCTTCATGGAGTCGGTCCATGCCAAGTCCTACTCCTCCATCTTTTCCACCCTGGCCTCCACGCCACAGATCGACGCGGCCTTCGAGTGGAGCGAGCACAACGAGTTCCTCCAGCGCAAGGCCCAGATCGTCCTGGACTACTACGAGGGCGACAATCCCCTGAAGCGCAAGGTGGCCTCCACCCTGCTTGAGTCCTTCCTCTTCTACTCGGGCTTCTACCTGCCCATGTACTTCTCCAGCCATGCCAAGCTGACCAACACGGCTGATCTGATCCGCCTGATCATCCGTGATGAGGCCGTGCACGGCTACTACATCGGCTACAAGTACCAGAAGGGGCTGGCCAAGGTCTCCGACTCCGAGCGTCAGGCCATGAGCGACTACACCTACGAGCTCCTGGGTGACCTGTACGACAACGAGGTGGAATACACCGAGAGCCTGTATTCCGGAGTGGGTCTGGTGGAGGACGTCACCAAGTTCCTGCGCTACAACGGCAACAAGGCGCTGATGAACCTGGGCTATCCGGCACTCTTCCCCTCGGACAGCACCGACGTGAATCCGGCCATCATCGCCTCGCTGAGTCCCAACGCCGACGAGAACCACGACTTCTTCTCCGGCTCGGGCTCCTCCTATGTCATGGGCAAGGCCGTGGAGACCGACGACGACGACTGGGATTTCTGACCAGCCTGTCCCGCTCCGACGCGGAAGACACGACGTCGGAGCGGGACTTGCGGAAAACGAAAAAACATGTCATTATAGGCAAGTTGCCGTACGGAGCTCCGGTTCTAGTGCGACATGGCGGATTTCCCAAGCGGTCAAAGGGAGCTGACTGTAAATCAGCCGCGTAATGCTTCAGAGGTTCGAATCCTCTATCCGCCACGCCTCGGTAGCTCAGTGGCAGAGCACTTCCTTGGTAAGGAAGAGGTCGTGAGTCCGATTCTCACCCGAGGCTCTCTGGCGGGGTAGCTCAGCTGGCTAGAGCGTACGACTCATAATCGTAAGGTCAAGAGTTCGAGTCTCTTCCTCGCTACTGTGGCCGACATACGTCGGTCATGCAACGACTATAGAGGTGAACCATGGCAAAAGCCGCAGATATCCGTCCTGGCATTACGCTGGCGTGCACCGTGTGCAAGGAGCGTAATTACATTACGACCAAGAACCGTCGTAACACTCCTGACCGTCTGGAGCTCAAGAAGTTCTGCCCCCGTTGCGGCAAGCATACCCTGCACCGGGAGACTCGCTGAGTTCTTCCTATCGTTTGGCTTCATCAGGACCCGACCACTTGGTCGGGTCCTTTTTTATACAAGAGGCTCTTCTTTATGCAACTCTGCATATATGCCTGTTCCCCATTACCCGGGATGTGTTGGGAGCAGAATGGGTTTTATGATGTAGAGGACGCAGCTTTTAGCGAGTGTTCTGGTAGGCGGCTGCAAAGGCCTGATCCAGGTCGGCGACCAGGTCATTCGGGTTCTCCAGACCTACGGAGATCCGAATCAGGTCGTCGCCCACACCGGCACTGAGGCGGTAGGGGCCTGGAACCTCCCTGTGGGTGATCCTGGCCGGGTCCACAATCAGGGTGCGACAGTCGCCGATGTTGGGCATGTAGCTCATGAGATGCACTGAGTCCACGATGCGCTTCACCTGCTCATAGCCCCCTTTGACCTTGAAGGAGAGGATCGTGCCGACGCCCTTGGGCAGCAGAGTCGAAGCCAGGCGGTCCTGTTGGTCCGCATCGCCCTGGTGCCGACCCTCCGGAATGCCTGAGTAATTGACCTGTTCCACCTGGGGAATGGTCAGCAGGTGGCGGGCCAGGATCGCTGCCGTCTTTACCTCGGCGGCGACACGCTGGGCCAGGGTCTCAAGGCCGGTCAGTTGCAGGTAGGCGGTGAAAGGACTCATGACCGCCCCGAAGGTGTGCAGGTATTTGGTATGGATCCTGTGCAGGAAGGCCATCTTGCCGAAGGCATCCAGAAAGCTGACCATGGACCCGTGTCGCTCGTCGCTGATGATCAGTTCGGGCCGGCTCATTTGCGGAAAGCGGCCGTTGCCCCAGTCGAATCGCCCTGCATCCACGATGACCCCGCCCAGGGCGTTGCCGTGGCCGCTGATCCCCTTGGTGGTCGAGTGGACGACGATGTCGGCGCCGAAGTTGATTGGATTGAGCAGGTAGGGTGTGGGCACCGTATTGTCGATGATCAGGGCCAGCCCATGCCGATGGGCCAGGTCGGCCAGGCCGGGTATGTCGGCTATGGCTGTGGACGGATTGGCCACGGACTCGGCGAAGATGGCCCTGGTGTTGTCCTGGATCAGGGATTCCACCTCGTCAAGGTCGTTGATGTCATCCACAAAATCCGTTTCGATGCCAAAGTTGGGAAAGAAGGTCTTCATGGCATCCACCGAGGTTCCATAAAGATCGACCGGTGAAATTAGTCTCCCGCCGCTTTCGGCTGCGCACATGAGGGCTGACGACACGGCGGCCATGCCCGAGGCCATGGCCACAGCCCCCTTGCCCCCCTCCAAGCTGGCCAGGCGATCCTCCAGGACCTTGACTGTGGGATTGGCCAGGCGTGAGTAAGAGAACCCTTGAATTGCACCGGCGGCCAGGGCATCTCCCCGGTCGGCGGTGACCATGTCGAAAGCGGCCGACTGGTAGATGGGGACGCTGGCTGCGCCTCCGCCTTGGCTTTGACAGTCATAGCCGTCATGGACGGCTTTTGTCGCGAATCCTTTGCTCATGCGGATGTGTTCCTCTGAATATGGTCTAGATGCTCGCGTGCTTCACGGAATATCAAACTCGTTTTCAGATTTCGAGACAACAGTGCCTCTATAGACGTTCCTTATAGGAGGTTATTCAGCCACAGTCGTCTTTGTCGGCATGCATCGGCTGACTGGGGTTAATTCAAGAGAACCTGCCTATGTGTGGCTGTATTTTGCTTTTGCCTGCCGTAATTCACTGAATCGGGCCAGTGGGTCGAGAAAGCGGATGAAGGCAGCAGATATCAGATGGCTGGAATATAAGAAGGGCTCCAGACCAACCCTGTCACTCGCGATGATACAGTGAAAGACATGCCAGAAGCAGTCACGGTCAACACCTCAACTCCGACATTTGCTGATATCACCACCATGGGTGTGGGAGGACGTATTGCAGCCTTTGTTCAGCCACGCGACAGGGTCGGACTGATCGAGGCTGTGGAGGGCGCGGATTCCAAGGGGCTGCCTCTCTGCCTGATTGGCGGCGGATCCAATCTGCTGGCCTCTGACCAGGACTTTCCCGGCGTGGTTGTGCGTGACACCCGCCAGGACATCAGCGTGCCTGACGAGGTGGCTCCGCCTGAGGGCGGCGTTCCCGTCGTTCACATCAATGCCACAGCTGGGACCAATTGGGATGACCTGGTCTCCTACTGCGTGCGCATGCACCTGGTTGGAGTAGAGGGTCTATCAGGCATCCCGGGGACTGTCGGGGCCTCGGTTGTCCAGAACATTGGCGCTTACGGCCAGGAGGTTGGGCGTCTTGTCGACTCGGTCGAGGTCTGGGACCGCCAGGACAAGGTCACTGCCTATCTACGTGCCTCTGATCTCGATTTCGGATACAGGACCTCCCTGCTCAAGCAGACCATGTACCAGGCGCCTGCCGTGCCCGATACGCGGTTCTTCCCCACTCCCCGGTACGTGGTGCTTTCTGTCACACTGGTTTTGCGACACGGGTCTGCCGCTCAGGTGGGTTCCGTCCAGCTTGCCAAGGCTCTAGGTGTGGAAGTTGGGGCAACCCTGCCTCTGGAGCGGATTCGACAGGCGGTCCTGACCGTCAGAGCAGGCAAGGGGATGCTGGAGGATCCCTACCGGTACCTGACTGATTGGATGGGGTCCTGCCGCCGAACCTCCGACTTGGAAGAGGCACTGGAGGCAGTCCAGGGTGACCTTCACGGCCCTAGGGGCGAGCGGGCGCTGCTTGACCGTCATAGCTGCGGGAGTTTCTTCACCAATCCGATCATCAGTCGTGAGGCCGCGGATGCCCTGCCGGCGGATGCCCCTCGCTACCCTGTCGAAGACTCGGCCTTGGTCAAGACCTCAGCAGCCTGGCTGATCGATCATTCAGGTTTCCACAAGGGATTCGCTTTGGAGCAGGGGTCGGCTGCTGCCCTGTCTGACGTGCACACACTGGCCTTGACCAACCGGGGAGGTGCCGGATCAGACGACATGGTGGCCCTGGCCCGTGCCATCCAGAAAGGCGTGGATTCCACCTTCGGCATCCGACTGATTCCCGAACCTGTCACCCTGGGTATTGATTTGGCCTGGTAGCCCCTGCTTCAAGCTTCGTTTTTCAGACCCTCAGATCAATGCAAAGATCTGAGGGTCTGTTTTTTTAATAATGCCGGGACAAGCAACAGCTGGCAACATATTCCTCCGCCATCCCTCTATCACATAGCTTGAAAACAGCAATGGACGAATCGGACAGGCACCCGCGTTGATGCAGGTTGAGACAGGCCCGTCGGGTTCATCTGTCCAGGTCATGGAAGGAATGGTATGGCGGTTTCCCACGACATAGTGGTCAGCGGCGTCCGTCCCGGCAAGGTCCTCCTGGTCGGCGAGGGTATGGGGCTCTTCGCGGCAGGCGAGGAGGGACCCTGCAGCGAGGTCGGATCTTTCAGCGCCTCGGTGGCCGGTGCTGAGCTCAATGTGGCAATCGGTCTGGAGCGGTTGGGTCAGCATCCGGTCTATATGACTCGCATAGGCCAGGATCCAATAGGCGAACGGATCCTGTACTTCATGCGGCAGAACAACCTGGACACCTCCTTGGTCGGCAAGGATGCCACTCGTTCCACTGGCTTTATGATGAAGTCCAAGGTAGAGCAGGGAGACCCCAAGACTTACTACTTTCGCAAGGGATCGGCGGCTTCGGCCTTGGGCCCTGCCGATGTCAAGGCCATCGATTGCAGCGGAATCTCGCTGATGCATATGACCGGAATCCTCCCAGCGCTTTCGGAAAGCACACTGGAAGCCAGCAAAGCGCTGGTTGAGCTGTCTCGGGCCAATCAGATTTTCGTTTCCTTTGATCCCAACGAACGTCCGGCTCTCTGGAAGAGCGACAGGCAAATGAAGCAGACGCTCCTGTCCTTGAGCGCCAAAGCTGATCTGGTCCTTCCAGGCATTTCCGAGGGCAGGCATCTATTCGGGCTGGACAATGTCCGCGATATCGGTCAGGCCTTCATTGACAATGGCGCCCGTTATGCGGTGGTCAAGGACGGGCCTGATGGAGCCTACGCGACGGACGGTCACGATGGTGTCTACGTTCCGGGTTTCAAGGTTGATGCGGTGGTGGACACAGTCGGTGCCGGCGACGGTTTCGCAGCCGGTGTCTTGTCGGCCCTGCTTGAAGGCCAACGCATGTCCGAAGCCTTGGAGCGCGGGTGTGCCGTTGGCGCCATGCAGACCCAGGTGGTATCCGACAACGAAGGCTTGCCCGACAAGTCCCGGTTGAATGACTTTATTGCCGGACGCCAGCGGGCGGTGGTCAGACAGGTTGGCTGAGCCGGTTTATCTGGGCGGCGATCAGAAGCCCTCCATAGACAGGCGATGGATTCGATTCAACAAGTTCAATTCCACAAGAGAAGGAAGCAGGCATGAGCGAGTTTGACAAGACGGACGTACCGGAGGAGCGGATCGGATTGATTGATCTGATCAGAACAATCAAAGTGGTCCCCCTGGTGACCCTGCATTCACCCGAGGAAGCGGTTCCTCTGGCCAGGGCCCTGGCTTCCGGTGGAGTACCCATCGCAGAGGTCACCTTCCGATCGGCTGCCGCCCTGGACGGGATGCGGGCTATTCACGATCAGGTGCCTGAGGTGACCCTGGTGGCAGGAACTGTGCACACGGTCGACCAGGCACGCCAGGCAGTGGAGGCAGGTTGCAAGGGTGTCGTCTCCCCGGCATTCAGCGATGCTGTGGTCGACTGGTGCATGGGCTCCCGGATACCGGTCTTGCCTGGAACGGCGACTCCCAGCGACATCGAGAAAGCCTATGATCTTGGTCTGCGTTTTACCAAGTTCTTCCCAGCCGAGGCTTACGGTGGCGTCAAGACCTTGAAGGCACTCTCCGGCCCCTTTGCCGAGATGAGCTTCCTGCCCACCGGCGGAGTCGGGTTCGGGAACGCTCGTGAATACATCGACCTGCCCAACGTCTTTGCTGTGGGCGGGAGTTTCCCTGTACCGTCCAAGGCCCAGCGCCAAGGCGATTGGAAAGCCGTTGCTGATGCCTGTGCGCAGGCCAGGCAGGTGGTGCAAGGCTGAGTGTCTGAGTCCCGGGCTGGTCATCGGTCGCCAAGTTCGATGATCTGGCCGAATCTCCTGTATGGGCGGGATGACGCAAGCGGACGGAAAGGAAGCATCGTGGAAAGATTACAGGAAGCAGTGGCCGTGCATCTGGGGCTGACCAGTACAGAGGCAGCTCAACGACCCATCAGGATCATCCAGTTCGGTGAGGGAAATTTCCTTAGAGCATTCGTTGATTGGATAGTCCAGCAGCTCAACAACAAGGGCTTGTTCGGGGGGAACGTTGCAGTTGTCCAGCCCCTTGAAAACGGCAGAGTCCATGTCTTGGAGGACCAGGAGCGGCTCTATACAGTCATTCTGGAAGGCCTCAAGGATGGAAAGCCCGTCCGTAGCCATGAGCTGATTGACTCTATCGGCAAGACAGTCGACCCCTACAAGGATTGGGATGGTTTTCTGGCTCTGGCCGATGATCCTGATACGCAGATCATCATCTCCAATACCACTGAGGCAGGCATTGCCGTCAACGATGGGGATAAGGTCACAGACCAGCCGCCGGCAGGATATCCGGCAAAGTTGGCTCATCTGCTCAAGCGTAGGTTCGACAGGTCCCTGCCGGGCTACCTGATTATGCCCTGCGAGCTTATCGCCGACAACGGTTCGGCTCTGCATCGTGCTCTGATAAATGTCGCCGAACGGTTCGGATGGGGCAAGGATTTCATCGACTGGCTTGATCAAGAGAACACTTTCGTATCCACTCTCGTGGATCGGATAGTTCCTGGCTACCCGCGCGAAGATGCCCAGGAGCTTTGGGAGATGCTGGGATACGAGGATCAGAATATGGTCAAGGCCGAGTCCTTCCTGCTCTGGGTCGTAGCCGGTGACCAGACCGCCCAGCGCAGGGTTGATGAGCTGCTTCCCGCGCGGAAGGCCGGAATCGACCTGGTGACCTGCGATGCTGTACAGCCCTACCGTGAGCGCAAGGTTTATTTGCTCAACGGTCCTCATACCACCATGGCCCAGGTGGCTCGGCTGGCCGGCTTCAAGACTGTAGGACAGGTCATGGGCGATAAGACCATGCGCTCTTTCATCACACGCGAGATGGAGGAGGAGATCATCCCCGTCCAGACCCTGCCCAAGGAGGAGTTGGAGAACTTCGCTGCTGCTGTTCGCGAGCGGTTCGACAACCCCTTTGTCCAGCATTCTTTGGATTCCATAGGGTTGAACTCGGTCTCCAAATTCGTCTCCCGTCTTCTCCCGCTGGTCACGGCAAACGTAGAGCAGGGACATGGGCTTCCGGAACGCATCGTCCTGGCACTGTCTTGTCTGGTGTGGATTTATGGCGGCAAGGCCGGTGATGCTGTGAAGATTCAGGATGATCAAAAAGTTATCGATGCTTTTCGCAAGGCTGCTGGTCAGAAGGATTTTGTCAATCGGATTCTTGCTGATGCTTCAATTTGGGGCCATGACCTGACCAGGATCGCAGGGCTGGCGGAGGCTGTCCAGAAGAACCTGGACGATTTGGCCGACCAGGGTGTCCAGCCCCTGATTGACCGATTGGCGTGAGCCAACAGTGCAAACGAGGGGTCAGCTGCTTCGAAGCAATTTGATTCTCGCATTTGCATGTATGTCGGCTTTCCCAGATTGAAAAAACTTCCCACAGGGCGCGGCCTTGACGGGAACATTGAATAAGCGTCTGATGCCAGGTCGGGTTTGCGATTGACCCGGACTGGCATCAGACGCTTCCTTCTTATTGTTCAGGATTTCTTTTGCTTTATCAACGGTTGTAGCGGTAAGCGTCCCAGACTCCAAGCAGATACTGGATGCCCATGGCGCGGTCATAAAGGCCGTAGCCTGGTCGCGGTCTACCGGCTTCCGTGTTCTCGCTCCATAGATGGCGTCCGTGGTCGGGGCGGATGTAGCCCTGGTAATCGGCCTCGGCGTAGGCCTTCATGATGCCGACGGTGTCCACGTTGCCCTCGCTTGCACGGTGACCCACCTCATAGAACGAGCCCTGCTCGTCGGTGAACCGGATGTTGCGCACGTGGCTGAAGTAGATCCTGTCCATGAAGGTCTTGACTGCATCCACGGCATCGTTACCCCGTCTGGATGAGAAGGATCCCAGACACAGGCACAGTCCGTTGCAGGGGCTGGGATTCAGATCCAGCACTTGTTGGATCCCCTCCTTGCTGGAGACCACGCGCGGCCAGCCGAACAGGTCGAATGCAGGGTCGTCGGGGTGGACGGCCAGCTTGACCCCGTAGCGCTCGCAGGTGGGGATCACGGCATCCAGGAAGTACTTGTAGTTGGCGTACATCTGCTCGTGGCCCATTCCCTGATAGGCCTCCATCAGTTCAGGCAGATGGGCAAGCCGTTCAGGTTCCCAGCCGGGCACAGTCAGGGATCCGGCCCCCTTCAGGGTTTCGTCGATGATGCCCTGTGGGCTGAGCTGGTCCACCTGATGCTGGTTGTAGTAGAGGGCGGTGGACCCGTCTGGGCAAGGGTGGAACATCTCCGTGCGCAGCCAGTCGAAGACCGGCATGAAGTTGTACGTAACGACTTTGACCCCGGCCTTGCCCAGGTTGGCTACGGTCTCGATGTAGGCGTCAATGGCTTGGTCCCGGCTGATTCCGAGGACCGTCGAACCGGTCTTGATGGACTCGTGAACGTTGACGGACTCAACCACGTCAGCGTTGAAGGTCTTGGTTATGCCTGCCGCTCGATCCCTGGCGGACAGCCCGGTGATTGTGGCCATGGCCTCTTCGATTTCGTCCGGCTGCCAGACCTCGCCGGCCTGTTTATGGTGCAGGGACCAGACAATGGTCTCCACCCCCGGAATCTGACGAATATCGTCCAGGCTGATGGTGTCGTTGCCCTGGCCATACCAGCGGAATCCCATGTGCATGATGCTCTCTCCTTACATTCGGATCGGACGGACCCGGTCATTGTGTGCCTTGTTCTGTCAGTAGGCTGCCGATGTCACCAGGCGCTTGCAGCCTTGTGAAGGGTGCTCGCTACAGCGCCATTGCCTTGGCACATGGCGGTCAGGAAGGTCTCGATTTTGTCGGCCAGCGGGGTGGCGTTCAGATCAATTCCGAAGATGGATGTGTCGGCCAGGATGGATTTGACCGTGGTCGCCAGAGTCTCCTTCTCGGCTGACCCGTTGAGTGGGATGTCGACCAGAATCCTTTGAAGCTCCTCCAGGCGCGGGTCTGGGCTCAGCTTGACCGGCCGTCCGGCATCGTCGGTTCCATTGCCATCCGAACCGATCAGCAGCCGCAGCCAGGCGGCGATGATCAGCGGGATGGCCTCCAGATCGGCTGTGTCAAGGTCCTTGTCCCGGGTGTACTTGCTGATGGTGATTCCGTATCTGACCGGAATCTTCTGGGAGGTGTCGGCGCAGATGCGCGCCGGCGTATCGGGCAGACCAGGATTGGGAACCCTGATCTCAATAACTTGGCGGAGGAACTCCTTGGGGGAGAAGATGCCCGGGTCCTCGACCACAGGCAGTCCTTCCACATACCCCAGACGGGTGACCAAGGCCTTGAGGTCCGGGTCGGCGATGGTCTTTGACATGGTCGGATACCCCAGGAGCATCCCGAAGACGGCCAGGGCCGTGTGCAGGGGGTTCAGGCAGGTGGTGACCTTCATCTGGTCGGCGGCGTTGACCGTGTCCTTGTCGGCCATGTAAACCCCTGCTTTCTCCAGAGACGGGCGGCCTGCAGGGAAGTCGTCCTCAACCACCCAATACCAGGTTTCCTCAGTGTTGGCATATGGGGCCATAGCGGTTCCGCCCCTGGTCCGGAAAGGTTCCGCGTCGGCGACGCCCAGAGCCTTGAGGCGGCGACCCACCTCCTTGTCAGGGTTGGGAGTGATTCTGTCGATCATGGTCAGCGGGAAGGTGATCTTGTTCTTGTCTCTGAGGTAGTCGCCGAAGCCTTTTTCGGCCAGACCCCTCCCTATCCACTCGTCAGCCATCTGCCTGACGGCTTGGCCGAACCGCTCCCCGTTTCGTGAGAAGTTGTCGGTGCTGACCAGGGCCAGGGGAAGTGCACCGGCTTGGAAGCGCTCCAGCAGGAGGGCCGTGATGACTGCGATGGCGCTCTTGGCTTTATCGGGTCCGCCCTCGAATTCCGGAGCGATCCATGGTAGCGGCTGGCCCTGGGAATCGACCAGGGCATAGCCTTTCTCGGTGATGGTCGTGGTGACCATCTGCAGGCTGGGATTGCGGAAGACCAGCCTCAGATCATGCAAGGGCTTCGGATCCTCGCCCAGCGGGTAGGCGCCTGCAACGGAGGCGACCAAGGATGTTTTCATGGATCCGTCCGCCCTCAGGATGACCTGAAGATAGCGGTCGTCGAAGGGGGTGTAGGCCTGGTCTACGATGGCAGGGTCGAAGGATTCGGCCACCAATATGCCTCGGTCGGTGGCGCCTGACTCCAGAAGTTGTTGGGCAATGGGGGCGTGGACTGCCCTGAAGAGATTGCCGGCCCCAAAGTGGACCCAGGCAGGCGAGCGCTTGGTGGCCTGGCGCATGGCTTCGATGTCGTAGGTTGGCAGGGTCACGCCGGCCTTCTGCCAGGCTGCAGACTCATTATGTATATCGTCACTAAGGTGAAGCATCGGTGCCTTCCTTTATCAAAAGAAACATATCTCGGAGACCAGGCGTAAACGCTTGTCCATCCTGCTTCCGAACCTATCAAGTTGGTGCCTGTCTGCTTTCGTAGTTGCAGTTTGTTTCTCATCAGACTGCTGTCGGCTGCTACAGGACTGGGAAGTCACTTATACTTGGAAGCTGGAAGTGCTCGGCACCGTTGGCGTGTATTTCATGCGATATGGGGCAGACCAAGGAAGGCTGATACGAATAGATGAAGACCGGAGCAGATTCGGGTGGCGATGCCTCCACGGACAACCGCCATATCACCATATATGATGTGGCTCGTCAGGCCGGGGTGTCCCCCTCAACGGTCTCGCGTACCTTCTCGCGCCCGGATCGGGTCAGTATTTCTACGGCTCGAATGGTTCAGAAGGTCGCTGATGAACTGGGCTATCACAGCGATATCGTCGACAGCCGGTCAGGCTCGCAGGGCCGGGGGCTGGTTGCGGTCATCGTGCCCGACCTGGGCAATCAGTTTTTCACCGGTGTTATTCGCAACATCCAGGACGAGTGCGAACGCTTGCGCTTTGAAACCCTGATTCTTGATACCCGGGAGTCCATCACCCGGGAGCGCAGGATCGTCGATACGGTCGCTCCCGTGGTCTCGGGAATCATCCTGGTCTCCCCAAGGATGCCCGATGCCATGATCCGCAAGTGCGCCCAGCTGCGTCCTTTGGTCAGCGTCAACCGTGACGTTCGTGGCGTATCCAGCATCAGCATCGACGTGGCCAAGGGGGCCTGTCAAGCGGTCGACTACCTGTACTCATTGGGTTATCGGAGTCTCACCTATTTGGATGGTCCGGCGGCCTCATGGTCGGGAGGCATCCGGTGGCGGCATATCTTCAATGAATGCGACGCCAAGGGGATGAGCGTCAAACGTTCGCTGCCTTGCGCTCCTACCTTTTACGGAGGCTATTCCTTCGCAGAGAAGTATATGGACGACCCTACAGGAGCGGTCATCGCTCATAATGATCTGATGGCAATCGGCCTGATTGCGGCCCTCAGACGGCTTGGTTGCGAGTGCCCTCGTGATATCTCTGTCATCGGGTTCGACAACGACACCATGTCCATGGTGAGCAGTCCGCCTCTGACCACCATTCATATGTCCCTTTCAGTCCTCGGGCGGGGGGCTGCCGACCTTCTTATGCAGCGTCTTTCCGGAGCCAACCTGTCCGTAGCCCCGACGGTTCCGGCCCGTCTGGTCATCAGGCAGAGCACGGGTGCCAGGTCGATCAAACCTGTGGATCGAAACAGGGCAGCGAAGGAATCTCGGTCATGAGCGGTCATAACCGTTCCGGGCGCGTGACAATCAGAGAGGTGGCTGACAAGGCCGGCGTCTCGCCCTCCACGGTATCGAGGGCATTCGCTCGGCCTGATAGGGTCAGTGCGGCCACAACCAAGCGGATATTCGCTGCAGCCGACGCACTGGGGTACTATACGGAGCCGGTCGATACGGTTCCGTCCAGGACGTTGCGGGGCATGATTGCCATCATCGTTCCGGACATCGCCAACCAGTTCTTCTCTGACATCATCCGTTCTGTACAGCACGAGTTCAACCTGGCTGGATTTGCCCTTATCGTCGCTGAATCCGAGGAAAGTGCCAGCAGAGAGCGGGCGGCTTTCAACAAGATCGCCGCTTATGTGGACGGGGTAATTCTGACCTCCTCGAGAATGCCTGATGCCATGATCCGCAAGTGCGCCCAGACCAGGCCCATCGTCGTGGTTAACCGGACCGTGCGTGGGGTGCCCAGTGTGGCCATCGATATTGGCACTGGTATCCGTCAGGCCGCAGAGCTACTGGTTTCCATGGGGTTTTCTCGAGTGACCTATCTGGATGGGCCCTCTTCGTCATGGTCGGTGGGAGTCAGGTGGAATCACACCTGCGAAGAGTTTCGCAAGCGTGGGGTGACTGTTCGACGAATTTGGCCGGGTCTTCCCACCTTCGTCGGAGGGTATGCCCTGGCCAAGCAGTACCTGAATGATCCTACAGGCGCCGTCATTGCCCACAATGATCTGATGGCCTTGGGTTTCATGGCTGCCATGCGTCGTCAGGGTATTCGCTGCCCGGACGACTATGTGATCATCGGATTCGACAATGACACTATGGCGCAGGTCAGTGATCCGCCATTGTCCAGCGTGGGTAACACCCCGCCCAAACTGGGTAAGACAGCAGCCGGCATTCTTCTGGATCGGCTGAATGGCCGAACCAATCTGGCGCAGAGCATCATGATTCCCTCTCGCCTGATCGTCCGGGAAAGCACGGGTAAGGCTACGTCAGGTTCCTGATCAGGGAAGGTTTCGACAAATCATGGCAACATCGAGACCGTCTCTTTTCAAGCGCGCATAGGCTGACTCATGGTATATGTGAGTTCCGATCGTGTGACTGTTTCGCCTGTCCGTTGGTCTGTACAGGGGAATTTTGGGCATGACGGAAATTCGAATGCCGGACTTGCCGTTTTCGACTAAGGAGTTTGTAGTGGCTTTCCTGGATGACGATTTTCTTCTCAGGACGCAATTGTCTCGGGAGTTGTTCCATGAGGTGGCTGAGAATCTTCCTCTGGTGGATTATCACTGCCATTTGCACGCCAAGGAGATCTATGAGGATCCCAACTTCGATAATATTGTCGATGCTTGGCTGACAGATGGTCACAATTATGGAGACCATTATAAGTGGCGGCTGGAGAGGGCCAATGGCATTCCGGAACGGTTGATCACCGGAGACGGGGACCCCTGGGACAAATTTATGGCTTATGCCCAGACCATGGAACAGGCTGTGGGTAGCCCAGTCTATCTGTGGACGCACATGGAGCTGCAGAGGTACTTCGGCATCCGCGAACCCCTGACCACCAAGACCGCCAAGTCCATCTTTGATCAGACGAATGAACAGCTGGCCACCCCGGACTTCTCGCGAAGAGCACTTCTGCGTCGCATGAACGTCAAGATCGTCTGCACCACGGATTCCCCTGAGGATAATCTGGAGTATCACGATCAATTCGCCAAGGAGGGGGAGTCTTTTAGGATGATTCCTGCCTTCCGTCCGGATGCGGCCCTGAATCCGACCGCCGAAGGGTATGGCGATTGGATCGGCACAATGGAGTCGGTCTGTGGCAAGCCGATCAATGACTTCAGCGGACTGGTCGACGCTCTGCGTGATCGGGTGGAGTACTTCCACCAGCATGGTTCCAGACTCTCAGACCATGCTGTCGATGTGGTGGAATTCACTCCGGCGACTGTTGAGAATCTGGATGCCATTTTCAGCAAGGCCAGGGCCGGACTAGACCTGGACAGGCATGAACAGGCCCAATATCGTGCGGCTCTCCTTCTTGAGCTGATGCGAATCTACAAGGACAAGGGCTGGACCATGCAGCTGCATCTTCAGGCCAGCCGCAACAACAACTCGACGGCTTTCCGAAAGCTTGGAGCCGACACGGGTTACGATTCGATGGCCGACAATTCGGTTGCCGCCCCCCTTGCCGCCCTGCTTGACCAGGCGCAGAGTTCGAACATTTTGCCCAGAACCATCGTCTATTCCCTCAATCCCAACGACTATATGGCCATAGCCACTGATTTAGGCTGCTTCGGAGGCGATGATCGGGGCCAGCTTCAGTTGGGCAATGCCTGGTGGTTTAACGACACCGTCACCGGGATGCGTCGGCAGCTCGAAGTTTTGGCTGAAACCTCGCTCCTGGGCAATGCGGTAGGAATGACCACGGACTCCCGCAGCTTCCTGTCCTTCCCCAGGCATGAGCTCTTCCGCAGAGTGCTTTGCGGGCTCTTGGGCGACTGGGCCGCCCAGGGCGTCATACCTGATGACAAGGAGTATCTGGCTCCTCTGGTCCGTGCAGTCTCCTACGAGAACGCCCTGGCCCTTTTTGAGAGCTAAGGCCCAAGTAGTCGGCAGGGTTGACTTGCGCTATACGATTGTGCAGCGGACAGGTCGATTCGCAGACAACAAGGGTGTCGGGCAAGATGGCTCTCGGGTCCACGATTTGGCCTGACTCTGTCTTGCCTACGCCATCACCGGCCACGCCGATCACTGTGGATGTTCAGGGTTCCACCGAGCAAGGCGTTACGCTGGACGAGACTCTGGTGCTTTATCGTAGAGCGCGGATGGGGCCAAGTTCTCCTTCAAGGTCAAGGATCAGCCTCAGCATGGTCTGCTTACCATTCGTAAGGACGGCGCCTTCTGGCTTCTGTTGCAGGAATCCTTAGGGGGCTGGCGTTCTTCATTTGCTGCGCAAAGGTTGGCAACAAAGTGACCGGTATCTTAGAAGGCTCGTTAGCTTGAAAGTATGAGTGAGGCAAAGAGGCATTGCATGATTCCAGAGGGCGGTTCCACAGGATTCGTCTCCACCTGCGGCGACGGTAAAGCCACTGGTTTGAAGCATGACTATATCAACGATATACCGGCGCGGACCGGTCAGGACACAATCCTGCTTAATCCTACGGATATGGTGGCTGTCGCTGCCAGGAATCTGGAGCCCGGCGAAAGTGTCCTGGTAGAGGGTCGTGGCGAAGTGACGGTGCTTGACCAAATTCCCCGTGGACACAAACTAGCGCTTCAGGACATTTCCAAGGGTGAGGACGTCATCAAGTATGGCTATGCCATCGGCCATGCCAAGGAGGCTATCACCACAGGACAATGGGTCCACACGCACAATCTGGCCACCAACCTGGGCGCCGACCTGACTTACCGTTATCAGCCGGTTACCGACACGGTCAAGCCGGGCAGTCCGACTGGGACTTTCCATGGATATCGGCGCGCCACAGGTAAGGTGGGCATCCGTAACGACCTCTATATCGTCCCAACCGTAGGTTGCATCAATAGTCTGTGCAACGCCATGGCACGGTCTTTTTCAGCCCGCCATCCTGACAACGGATCTTTTGACTCGGTGATTGTGGCGCGTCATCCTTATGGATGCTCCCAACTCGGAGGCGATCTGGTCTACACCAGGCGTTGTCTTCAGGACATCGCCACCCATCCCAACGCTGGGGGTGTGCTCCTCGTTGGTCTGGGGTGTGAAAACAATCAGATGGAGGACATGCTGAGCACCCTGGGCGAGTATGACACGAACCGGGTTCGTTGGATCGTATGCCAGGATGTGGAGGACGAGCTGGACGAGGCCGATGCCCTCCTGGACCAGATTAACGAGGCGGCCAAAGGTGATCACCGTGAAGAGGTGCCACTGTCCGAACTCAAGGTCAGTGTTAAGTGCGGCGGGTCCGATGGAATGTCAGGCATCACGGCCAACCCGCTGGTCGGCCGGTTCGCTGAATGGGTGGTTACTCAGGGCGGTTCCGTGGTCCTGGCCGAGGTCCCTGAAATGTTCGGGGCCGAGCAGGTCCTGATGAGCCAGGCACACGACGAGCAGGTCTTCCATGATATCGTCGACCTTATCAACAATTTCAAGGGGTTCTTCCGCAAATACGGCGAAGTCATATCCGACAATCCCTCTCCTGGCAACAAGAAAGGCGGAATCACCACTCTGGAGGATAAATCCTTGGGTTGCATCCGCAAAGGCGGTCGTTGCGAGGTCGAGGAGGTGCTCAACTATGGCGACCATATCTCCAGACCTGGGCTCTCCCTGCTGCAGACGCCAGGCAACGACCTTGTCTCCAGTACGGGAATGGCTGCGGCCGGAGCGCAAGTGGTCCTCTTCACTACTGGCCGGGGCACTCCCTTCGGAACTTTCGTGCCTACTGTGAAAGTAGCTACCAACACGCCTCTGGCCACCAAGAAGCATCGTTGGATTGACTTCGACGCCGGCCGTCTTTTGGATGAGCCCGGGGATCAGGTTTTCAACGATTTTCGTAAGAAAGTCCTTGCAGTGGTCAACGGTGAGCAGACCTGCAATGAGCGTAACGGCATGCAGGACATTGCCATATTCAAGGATGGCCCGACTGAATAGAGTGCGGGTTGCACCCAATGGGCACCCTGGTCGAAATGGCTGGGGTGCTTTGTTGCCTATTGGCGGATTACTGTGCCTTGATCAAGTTGTCGATTCCGGAAGGCTTGCCAGCGGGTAATATGCCGAAGGTAATATCCCGAAATGAGCAAAGTCCGGAGTTGTGTGCCCCTATCTCCTATAGTGATGGGCCGGAGGAGTTTGCGGCACAATAAGTCACGATTGGGAGCAGGATGGAATTATTCAGAAAGAAATCCGTTGAACAGACCCTGGCGGAGACCGGGGAGGAGGGTAGGTCGCTTAAGCGGACGCTGACCACCTGGGACCTGGCCATTATGGCCGTCGCAGTGGCCGTGGGCGCTGGCATCTTCTCGGTGGGGGCCCAGGCGGCGGCCTTCCATGCGGGGCCGGCCGTCATCATCTCCTTCGTCATCGCAGGCATTGTCTGCGCAGCGGCCGTCATGTGCTACGCGGAGTTCGCCTCCATGATCCCGGTTTCAGGCTCGGCCTACACCTTCACCTACAACACCATAGGCGAACTGGTGGCTTGGATCATCGGCTGGGACCTGATTCTGGAGATGCTCATGGCCGCCTCGGTCATCTCCAAGTACTGGGGCGTCTACCTGAATGACTTCATCCATCTGATGGGGGGCACCTCATTCAGCTCCAGCTTCCATCTGGGCGGCCTGGATGTGGACCTGGCCCCGCTGGCGGTCGTCACCCTCTTCACGGTTCTTCTGGTTCTGGGTACCAAGCTCTCGGCCCGGTTCGACGGCGCCTTGACCGTCCTCAAGATCGGCATCGTGGTCTTCGTCATTGTGGTGGGCTTCTTCTATGTCAAGTTGGACAACTACCGGCCCTTCATCCCGCCTTCCGAGCCCGCTTCGGCCGTTCCAGGGGCCAGCGTGCCAGGAATCATGGGTCAGCCGCTCTGGCAGTGGGTTTCCGGCATGCAGCCCACCATCTACGGTGTCCCCGGCATCCTCTCAGGCGCCGCCCTGGTCTTCTTCGCCTTCGTAGGCTTCGATATCGTCGCCACAACATCCGAGGAGGCCAAGGAGCCCCACAAGACCATTCCCCGCGGAATCGGTCTGGGCATGCTGATTGTCATCACCCTGTACATCCTGGTCGCCATCGTCACCACCGGCATGGTCTCCTACAAGGATCTGGCCAAGGCCAAGAACCCATCCCTGGCAACCGGTTTTGAGATGGTAGGGGCTCCTTGGGCCGCCAAGATCATCTCCTTCGGCATCGTGGTGGGTCTGACCACTGTGGTTATGGTGCTCCTGCTAGGGCTGACCCGCATCGTCTTCGCCATGAGTCGCGACGGGCTTCTTCCCCGTGCCCTGTCCCGAACCGGCCGTCATGGCACGCCTGCCCGCATCCAGATCCTGGGTGGCATCGTGGTGGCCGTGGTGGCCTCCTGTTTCCCTATAGACGTCTTGTCCGACATGGTCAATATCGGCACGCTTTCGGCATTCCTGCTTGTGGCCATTTCTCTGCCCATCATGCGCAAGCGTCGGCCGGATCTGCCCCGATCCTTCAAGATGCCCGGCAACCCCTGGGTCCCCATTCTGATTGCTCTGGCCTGCCTCTGGCTCATGCTCAACCTGACCGTACTGACCTGGATCCGGTTCGTGGTCTGGTTGGCTGCAGGCCTGGCCATCTACTTCGGCTATTCCTACCGGCACTCCCTGCTCGGTCGCCATCAGCTCAGCGGGAAGATATCCGAGGCCACTCAGGCTGGTCTGGACTGACCTGGAGCGTCGGCGCTGGAGTGTAAGGTGAGTACTCGCATACTCAGGAGGTAACCCATGACCTACGTCATCGCTCAGCCCTGCGTGGACGTCAAGGACAAGGCCTGCGTGGACGAATGCCCGGTGGACTGCATCTACGAGGGCGTCCGTTCGCTCTACATCAACCCCAACGAGTGCGTGGACTGCGGCGCCTGCGAGCCGGTCTGCCCGGTGGAGGCCATCTTCTACGAGGACGATCTGCCCGAGGAGTGGACTTGGTATAAGGACGCAGCGACTGATTTCTTCGCCCAGGTGGGGGATGCCGGCGGTGCTGCCGCGGTCGGCCCCTATGATCACGATCCGGAGGGTGTTGCAGCACTGCCACCCAACAAGTAGTCGATTAAGGCTGACGAGCCGCGGAAGGGAGCCATCCCACCGCGGCTTATTTATAAGAGAAAGGCGGGCCATGGGTTTTCACTCGTTCGAATCCCCCTATGATTGGTCAAGGATTGAATCTTACCGGCGGCGTGCTGAGCAGTGCCCCGGCGGTCTGGTCGACCTCTCGGTGGGTTCACCGGTGGATTCTGTGCCCAGGTCGGTCAAGGAGGCCTTGGCGGCGGCTGCGGATGATGGCCAGGCGCGAGGCTATCCAAAAACTGCCGGTGATGGTCTCCTGAGGCAGGCTGCGACCGACTGGTTCCGTCATCGCCGTGGGGTCGATCTTGATGCCGTGGGCGCGGATCTGGTGCCTACGGTCGGGTCCAAGGAAGCGGTGGCACTCATGGCCTCCCTCCTGCATCTGGGACCGGGGGACCGGGTGGTGCAGCCGAAGGTATCCTATCCCACTTATGCCATCGGAACCCAGCTGGCTGGAGCCCAGGTGACGACCGTGGATGATCCTGTTGATACGGATTCATGGGTGGATCTGCCTGGCGTGCGAGCAGTATGGATCAATTCGCCAGGCAACCCCAGTGGGCAGGTCATTGACCGAGCCGGGTTGGCTAAGATCGTACGGGCGGCTCGTTCTATAGGGGCCACGGTCTTGAGTGACGAGTGCTATGCCATGCTGGATTGGTCAGAACATACCCAAGTCGGGCAGAATGCGCCGATCCCGGCCTCACCCTGCATCCTGGAACCTGAAGTCTGTGGCGGCGATGCCAGCGGCATACTCTGTCTGTATTCGATGAGCAAGCAGTCCAACATGGCCGGGTACAGGGCGGCCCTCGTGGCCGGCGATGCTCATCTGGTGAAGGTCATGACCGCCTATCGCAAGCAGGTGGGACTGATTGTGCCAGGTCCGGTACAGCGGGCCATGCGAGCCGCTTTGGAGGACGGAGAGGCTGTTATGGCCCAGCGCGAGATCTACGCCCGTCGTCTTCGGGCCTTGGCTCAAGCTCTGACATCTTACGGATACGATGCCGTCATGCCACAGGGTGGACTTTATATCTGGGCGCAAGCCCGTTCGGGCGATTGCTGGGCCGATATGGCCGACCTGGCCCGTATGGGGATTCTGGCCAGTCCTGGGGAGTTCTACGGGGATAGTCACCGTTTGCGATTCTCGTCCACCATATCCGACGACCAGTTGGAGCTGGCCCTGGATCGTTTGCATACAGGCGCTTAGAGACCCATGCTGACCGAACCCTTGCCGTAGCGGTTCCTGATGGAGTCCATGGTGGCCTCTGCCTGATCCAGGCGCTGGGACTCGCTGCCGGTGTGACGTTTGCTCTCGCGCATGATGTCGTCCAAGGATGGCTGGATGGGGGTATCTTCCACACGGCTCAGACCGGATGCGCTGACACCGGCTAGGCGGATCAGCCTGGGCAGGGAGGTGTCCATGGGAACACCCTCGGGCAGCCCCAGCATGGCCTTGAGCAGTCCGACAGCCTGCGGATAGATGCGATTGGCTGAGTTGACCGGTGTCTCCAGGGTATGGGCCTTGGTCATATAGCGCAGGTCATCAAAGCGCAGTTTGACGGTGATGGTCCGAGCGATCAGGTCATGCGCTCGCAGTCCGGTGGCCACCTCGTCGCTGCAGGCGCGCAGGAGGTCGCAGACCTGCTTCATGCTGGTGGTGTCGTGCAGGAAGGTGCGTTCCGCGCCCAGGGATTTCTCAGGTGCTCGTGGCTTGACCGGATCGTCGTCCAGGCCGTGGGAGGCCTGTGCCAGCATCCGTGCTGTGACGGTCGAACCTGTGGCCCGAGCCAGATCCCGCTCGCTCATGGTGGCCAAGTCGGCCACATCTTTGATGGCCCAGGCGTTGAGTCGCTTTTCCAGGGCCGGTCCGATGCCGGGGATGCCGCGCAGGGGCATCAGCTGGACGAACTCGGCCTGCCGGGCCTTGGGGATCAGCAGCATGCCGTCAGGCTTGGCATTGGTGGAGGCCATCTTGGCTACCAGCTTGTTGGTGGCGATGCCCACCGAGCAGGTCACGTGGAATTGGCGTGCCACGCTGGCTCGAATCCACCGGGCTATGGCTGTGGGCATACCCCAGCGCATGAGCGCCCCGGACACGTCCATGTAGCATTCGTCTACGGAGACCTGCTCGATCTGATCGGTGATTTGTGAGAAAACCGTATCAAATATCCGTCGTGAAATGCCCCGATAATAAGTCATGTCGACCGGGAGGAAGACCCCTTGAGGGCACAGTCGCTTGGCGCGTGCCAGGGGCATGGCCGAGTTGACGCCAAAGGCTCTGGCCTCATAGCTGGCCGCCGACACCACCGAACGCTGCCCGGTGCCGATAATGACCGGCCTTCCCTGCAATTGCGGGTGTCGTGCAACCTCACAAGAGGCGTAGAAAGCATCCATGTCAATGTGCAGCACCGTGCAGCCGGTCTCGTCATGTCCCCAGTCCTTCTTGGCGGCTGCAAGCCTTGGTGCGGTACTCATGGCTCCATGATAGAAGGGGCCCCCGGAGGAACATGCGATAAATTATTCTCGAATGTAAATTCTTAGAAAAGATTCAATATTCTGGTTTTTATCCATGAAAAATGGATAGATATGTCTCTGCCTCATCCGATTCTGTTGCTCCGGCGAGTCAGGTCAGTCAATCATGGTATTCTATTGTTTTGTTCTCGAAAACTGTAGGACTAAGGTCCCAGATCGGGAGCCAGCATGGAGACGTGCCTGAGTGGCCGAAAGGGGCACCCTGCTAAGGTGTTGACTGCGCAAGCGGTCCAGGAGTTCGAATCTCCTCGTCTCCGCCTGATGGCCGGTGATTGTTGATTTTGCACGATCACCGGTCTTATTTATTGCCATTGGTGTCTAATCCCTTGTCCTTTGCAGGGATTCGGCCTGGGAGGATCCAAATCTGTGAGTGGCGGACCCGATGGTGCCTGGCATAAGCCTGTCTGGCAGAGCAAAGCACAACTAGGCAATGGCTGCATGCCACCTCCCTCCGATCATGTGCTAGATGGAGCTTGGTCTCCGGACAGGGGAATCAGTCTGCGGCCTTCACCCAGTGCACTGGGCTGGACACGGCCCTGCAGAAGGTCGTCCAGCCGACCATTGAAGGCTGGCACCGCCGTGGGCTCCAGGTCGTAGGTCAGTCGCACCCGGTCAGTGAAGTCCTCGCTTTCCATGTGTCCCCCAGAGGTGCGGATCAGACGGCGGAGGGAGTCGTACTCCGGGTAGTCCACGGTGATCATGAAGCGCTCCGTCGGGAGCACGCGTGCCGATCTTGCTGCCTTGAGTGCCAGGGAGGCTGCTGAGGAATAGGCTCGGATCAACCCCCCTGATCCCAGAAGGATCCCCCCGAAGTATCGGGTCACGGTCAGGACGCAATCGGTCAGTCCCTGTCGACGCATGACCTCAAGTATGGGCTTGCCGGCCGTTCCTGAGGGTTCTCCGTCATCGCTCATGCGCTCGCTGGTGCGGCCCTCGGGTCCCCAGATCGCGCAGTGGCAGACGTGCCGGGCTTTGGGATGCTGTAAGCGGACCTCTTGGACGAAGGCCATGGCCGCATCTTGGTCCTCCACATGGCAGGCCTGGCCGATGAACTCGGACTTCCGCTCGGTCAGAGAGCCTGTGGCCGGTTTCTGCGGCGTATCCAATATGGTGAGCAAATCGGTTTGCCTCCTATGTCTATCGTCTCCTCGGTTCCTGCGCTATCTCCATGCTAGAGGGGATTCCGGGCCGAGTCTGATATCAAGGAGGCGACCTAAGCTGGCCGCATGACCAATCCTCAGGACCAACCGGAAACCGAACCTCCGTCAGCCGGCAAGCCCCATGAGGCCCTGACCGTATTCTATGAAAGGCTCAGGCACTCCACGGATACGGCCGAGCTGCACGAATTCGCCCGCAGTCCACTGCCCGACAGGTCAGACCAGGCTGCTTTCTCCCGCTTCACGGCATTGCTGGAGGCGGTGGCTGGCAATGAACACACGCCGGTGGAGGACAGGGTCTACCTGGCGCAGACCATGCCCTTTCCCAACATTCTGGTCAAGCTCTCCCAGGATTCCAGCTCCGAGGTCCGCCGGGCGGTGGCCGCCAACAAGGACGACAAGAACTGGCTGGCAGGTTTGCTCACCAAGGATGACGACGCCGGAGTCAGGGCTGCCGCGCTGACCAACCCTATGACCTCCTGGAAAATGCGTCTGGAAGGCGCCCAGGACGAACGAACCGATGCCGAGACACTAGACTTCCTGGGAGCTTTGGGCACCCGCGCGGAGCAGGATGCCCCCCATGTGCTGGCCGCCATGGTGCGCCGGGCCGTGGCCCTGAATCCCAACACGGGACAGGCGACCCTTGAGGCCCTGAGCAAGGACCCGGACGGTCAGGTGGCACGGGCGGCTGCCTCCCGTTGAGACAGGAGCGGACGCGAATTTTGACGAACGGCATACAGGCGTTACAATAATGGATTGTTGTGTTTCCCTAAGGGGTCCTCAAAGCGCTTTTCCCACTCGCCGTCTAGGACTTTAAGGGAGCCCACGGAATACATGGCTTTCGGCCGGCATGGCAGCATGCGGCGCGGAGAGCCTGAAACACAATGCAAGGAAAAGGTTGAATCGTGAAGACTTTCACCCCGAAACCAGCCGATCTGACACATGACTGGTATATCGTCGACGCCTCCGGTGTGGTGCTGGGGCGCCTGGCAGCTCAGGTGGCCGATCTGCTGCGCGGCAAGAACAAGCCCACCTATGCGCCCTACGCCGACTCCGGCAACAACGTCATCGTCATCAACGCCTCCAAGATGGTGCTGACGGGCAACAAGAACGACAAGGTGCTCTACACTCACTCCGGTCGTCCCGGCGGCCTGCGTCGCGACTCTTACGGGCAGTTGATGGAGCACAACCCAGAGCGCATCATCATGACGGCGGTCAAAGGCATGCTGCCCAAGAACAAGCTGGCCAAGGTCCAGCTGACCAGGCTGCGGGTCTTCGCAGGCGAGGAGCATCCTCACACCTCGCAGCAGCCCATTGAGTACAAGATCCATCAGGTCGCCCAGCAGGCCAAGTAGGACCAGAGGAGATAATCACCATGGCTGAAAACAACAACAGCTCCGCGGTTCTTGAGGCCGAGGAGACCAGCGCTTCCTACACTTCCGAGACCAACGCCGGTGCGGGCACCGGCACCTCCGCAATCGAACCGGGCTACGGTACTGGCCGCCGCAAGGAGGCAGTCGCCCGCGTTCGTCTGATCCCGGGCTCCGGCAAGTGGAGCATCAACGGGCACACCCTGGAGGAGTACTTCCCCAGCAAGCTGCACCAGCGCGAGGTCAACTCGCCTATCGTGCTGCTCAAGCTCGAGAACAAGTTCGACGTGGTTGTTCGCGTCGATGGCGGCGGCGTGACCGGCCAGGCCGGCGCAGTCCGGCTGGGCGTTGCACGCGCCTTGAACGCCATCGATAGGGACGCCAACCGTCCTGCCTTGAAGAAGGCCGGGTTCCTGACCCGTGACGCCCGCGTGGTGGAGCGCAAGAAGGCTGGTCTGCACAAGGCCCGTCGCGCCCCGCAGTTCTCCAAGCGCTGACGTTCTCAGTTTCTTTGATCCCCGAGGTTCTCATGGACCTTGGGGATTTTTTCATGCCTGGATTCATGCCTGGCAGGTCCAGTCTGAAGCGAACGGCAAAGCGCACGTTCGGGTGCGGAAAATGACCAGAAAAACCACGAATTCCCACACGACACGCTTCAAGCGAACGTTCGCTCATCCTGGGGCTCAATGGTGCCCCCTCGGGTCTATATTGTGACTTTCGTCACGTTATGACGGAAGCCTTTTATGGATCTACACGGTCTGGAGACTGTCTGCTGGTCCTGATCGGAATCCGTGGAACATGAGGAGGGCCAATATCTTGGCTGAAACGCAGAAGCAGAAGCATGAGCATCAAGTGAAGGAGCCGCCAGTCGGCAGGGAAGGCAGCCCGGCCGACAGCAGTGAGCTGGCCCGCTTGGAGGTGGATGCGTTAGTTGTCCGCGCACAGGCGGCTCTGCGCGCCTTTGAGAAGCTCGACCAGGAACAGGTGGATCGGATCGTGGCCAAGGCATCCATTGCGGCCCTGAACAAGCACCTGCATTTGGCGCAGATGGCCGTGGACGAGACCGGGCGCGGCCTGGTGGAGGACAAGGCCACCAAGAACATCTTCGCCTGCGAGCATGTGACCAACTACCTGGCCAGGCAGCGCACCGTGGGCATCATCAGCGAAGACGACGTGGACGGCATCATCGAGGTGGCCGAGCCGGTGGGAGTCGTGGCCGGGGTGACCCCGGTGACCAACCCCACCTCGACTGCCATCTTCAAGTCGCTGCTGGCCTTGAAGACCCGCTGTCCCATCGTTTTCGGTTTCCACCCCTACGCCCAGCGCTGCTCGGTGGAGGCGGCCCGGATCGTCCGCGACGCCGCCATCGAGGCAGGCGCTCCGCAGGATTGCATCCAGTGGATCGAGCACCCCTCAGTCGAGGCCACCGGTGCCCTGATGCAGCATCCCGGTGTGGCTACCATTCTGGCCACCGGCGGCACTGGCATGGTCAAGGCCGCCTACTCCTCGGGCAAGCCGGCATTGGGTGTAGGAGCCGGCAATGCCCCGGCATATGTGGACCGCAGGGTCAACGTCCCCAGGGCCGTCAACGACCTTATCCTGTCCAAGCATTTCGACTACGGCATGATCTGCGCCACAGAGCAGGCCGTCATCGCCCATCAGGATGTGCATGACCGTGTGATCGAGGAAATGAAGCGGCGCAAGGCTTACTTCGTCAATCCTGAGGAGAAGGCCAAGCTGGAGGAGTACATGTTCGGCGTGCGGGCTCATGCCGGTGCCGATGCCCCTGCTCCCAGGCTCAACTCCGAGGTTCCGGGCAAGTCTCCTCAGTTCATCGCCCATCAGGCCGGCTTCGAGATACCCGAGGATGCGACCATCCTGGCTGCCCAATGTGACCAGGTAGGGCCTATGGAACCTCTGACCCTGGAGAAGCTGGCTCCGGTTCAGGCCGTGCTCAAGGCGAGCAACAAGGAAGAGGGTTTCACCCTCTGCGAGCAGATGCTGCGCTATGGTGCCGGGCACACGGCAGCCATCCACACTGAGGATGAGAGGCTGGTGCGCGAGTATGGCCAGCGCATGCACGCCTGCCGGATCGTCTGGAACCAGCCCAGCTCCCTGGGCGGCATCGGCGACATCTACAATGCCATCGCCCCCTCCCTGACCCTGGGCTGCGGCTCCTACGGCGGCAACTCGGTGTCGGGCAACGTTCAGGCGGTCAATCTGATCAACGTCAAGCGGATCGCGCGGAGGAACAACAACATGCAGTGGTTCAAGGTGCCGGCCAAGACCTACTTCGAGCCCAACTCAGTCCGCTACCTGCGCGACATGTTCGGCATCCGCCGGGCCGTCATCGTATGCGACAAGGTTATGGAGCAGCTGGGGATCGTCGACAAGATCATCGATCAGCTGCGCGCCCGGTCCGAGCCGGTCACCTTCCGCATCATTGACTACGTAGAGCCGGAGCCCAGCGTCGAGACGGTGGAGCGCGGCGCAACCATGATGCGTGACGAGTTCGGCCCCGACACCATCATCGCCGTGGGCGGCGGCAGCCCCATGGACGCAGCCAAGATCATGTGGCTGCTCTATGAGCACCCGGAGATCTCCTTTGCCGATGTTCGGGAGAAGTTCTTCGACATCCGCAAACGGGCCTTCAAGATTCCGCCCTTGGGCACCAAGGCCAGGCTGGTCTGTATCCCCACCTCTTCGGGGACGGGTTCGGAGGTCACCCCATTCGCAGTCATCACCGACCATAAGACCGGCTATAAGTACCCCATCACCGACTATGCCCTGACTCCCAGCGTGGCCATCGTGGATCCGGTTCTGGCCCGTACTCAGCCCAAGAGGCTGGCCTGCGACTCGGGCTTCGATGCTCTGACCCACTGCATGGAGGCCTTCGTCTCGGTCTATGCCAATGACTACACCGACGCCATGGCCCTGCATGCCGCCAAGCTGATCTGGGACAACCTGGAGCCGGCCGTGGGCGCTGCCGGCGGTGAGGCCAAGACACGCGCCCAGGAGAAGATGCACAATGCGGCGACCATGGCAGGCATGGCCTTCGGTTCGGCCTTCCTGGGCATGTGCCACGGCATGGCGCATACCATCGGAGCCCTCTGCCATGTTGCCCATGGACGCGCCAACTCCATCCTCCTGCCCTATGTGATCCGCTACAACGGACGGGTCCCGGACGAGCCGACCAGCTGGCCCAAATACAGCGAGTATGTGGCCCCGGAGCGCTACAGGCAGATGGCCCATGTGCTAGGCATCGGATCATCTACCCCCGAGGAGGGTGTGGAGCTCTTGGCCTGTGCCGTTGAATCCTACAGGGACGAGCGCTTGGGCATGGATGCCTCCTTCCAGGCAGCCGGAGTGGACGAGGACCTCTACTGGCAGTCCCTGGATCAGATCGGCATGCGCGCCTATGAGGACCAGTGCACGCCCGCCAACCCCCGCATTCCGTTGATTGAGGACATGAAGGACATCGCCGTGGCCGCATACTATGGGGTCAGCCAGGAGGAGGGCCACCGGATGAGGGTCGCCCGTCAAGGTGAGGATGTTGCCCAGGAGGCCTCACAGCGGGTCTGACAGGGCTGCAATTGAGTCGAGGATTCCCCTGGAAGCGGCGCGACACGCCCGGATTCTTCTAGGGGAACCCTCGTGCTTTAATAAGAAAGTTGCCTGTTTTGGGCTCGCATTTTGTCAATCACAATAGCGGGTGCAGCGAGGAGTCCCATCCCCACGGGATTCTCCATGGCTGCGCATGGATCCGGCTGAGGCCTGTCGGGAGGAATGTCTCCTTGTGGCCGTCGTTCCGTGCCCTCGAAACAGACTGGGTAATCAGTTCATAGATCGCTAGAAAGGGCGGACGGCAATGGCGGGACAGAAAATCCGCATCAGGCTAAAGTCCTATGACCATGAGGTCATCGACCAATCGGCGAAGAAAATCGTCGAGACGGTGACGAACGCGGGCGCAACTGTGGTTGGCCCCGTTCCGCTGCCGACTGAGAAGAACGTGTATGTCGTCATCCGTTCTCCTCATAAGTACAAGGACTCCCGCGAGCACTTCGAGATGCGCACCCATAAGCGCCTGATCGACATCGTGGATCCCACGCCCAAGGCAGTGGATTCGCTGATGCACATCGATCTGCCGGCGGACGTCAACATCGAGATCAAGCTGTAGGGGAGGAGGAAACCGCATGGCTGAAGAGCAGAGGAACCGCAAGGCTCTCCTGGGCCGCAAGCTGGGCATGTCCCAGGTCTGGGACGAGAACGGCTTCTTCGTCCCGGTGACCCTGGTGGATGTATCCACCAACGTGGTGACCGCGGTCAAGAATCAGGAGAAGGACGGCTACCAGGCCATCCAGATCGGCTACGGACAGATCGACCCCACCAAGGTGACCAAGCCGCTGGCTGGCCACTTCGCCAAGGCTGGAGTGACCCCGCGTCGTCATCTGGTCGAGGTTCGCACCGCCGATGCCGACAGCTATCAGCCCGGCCAGGAGTTGGGCCTGGACCTGCTGCCCGAGGGCAGCGAGGTCGACGTGACCGGCACCACCAAGGGCAAGGGCTTTGCCGGCACCATCAAGCGCTGGGGCTTCAAGTCCTACCGCCGCACCCACGGCTCGCACAAGAACGAGCGCCGTCCCGGTTCAGTGGGCGCCTGCGCCACGCCCAGCCGCATCCTCAAGGGCAAGCGGATGGCCGGCCGCATGGGTCACGACACCTCGACCGTCCAGAATCTGACCATCGTCTCCGCAGATGCCGAGAAGGGCGTCATCGCCATCAAGGGTGCCCTGCCCGGGCCCCGCGGCGCCATCGTCCTGGTTCGTTCGGCAGTGAAGGGAGCCTGAAACCATGGCTAAGTTGACTCTGAACATCACCGACGCCCAGGGCAAGAACACCGGGACAGTGGATGCACCCGAGCAGATCTTCGGCATTGCCGAGGAGGATGTCCGCTCACACGTGCCGCTGATCCACCAGGTGGTCGTCGCCCAGCTGGCTGCAGCCCGCCAGGGCACGCATTCGGTCAAGACCCGGTCCACCGTCTCCGGCGGCGGCCGCAAGCCTTGGAAGCAGAAGGGCACCGGTCGTGCTCGTCAGGGCTCCATCCGCGCTCCCCAGTGGACCGGTGGCGCCATTGTCCACGGCCCGCAGCCGCGTGACTACTCCCAGCGCACCCCCAAGAAGATGAAGGCCGCAGCCCTGCGCTACGTCCTGTCCGATCGGGTCAACGCCGGACGTGTGCACGTGGTCGACTTCGGCATCGGCGAGACCCCGTCCACCAAGGCAGCCAAGGCAGCCCTGCTGCCCCTGGTCGACAACAGATTCACCACCGTCGTGCTGTCCCGTGAGAACATCAACGAGTGGCTCTCCGTCAGGAACCTGCCCACCGTCCATGTCCTCTTCGCCGATCAGCTCAACACCTACGATGTGGTCACGGCAGAGGATGTCGTCTTCAGCAAGGATGGCTTTGATGCCTTCCTGGCCGTCAAGGGCGGCGCCAAGTCCGAGACCGTCAAGGAGGCCTGATTTTTATGGCAGCTATTCATAAGCCAGCGCACGACATCATTCTGCGCCCGGTCGTCTCCGAGAAGAGCTACGCCAACTCGGACCGCGGCCAGTACACATTCGTGGTGGACCCTGATGCCAACAAGGTTGCCATCAAGCAGGCCATCGAGCAGATCTTCAACGTGAAGGTCACATCGGTCAACACCCTCAATCGGCAGGGCAAGCGGACCCGGACCCGTACGGGCTGGGGTCGCCGCGCCGCCGAGAAGCGCGCCATCGTCAAGGTGGCCGAGGGCCAGTCGATCGATGTCTTCGGTACCAACAACTGAAGGCTAGCCGAGAAAAGTTAAGGAAGAACTAGATTATGGCTATCCGTACATACAAGCCGACGACCGCGGGCCGTCGCAACGCCTCGGTTTCGGACTTCGCCGAAATCACGCGCTCCAAGCCCGAGAAGTCGCTGGTCCGCAAGCTGAGCAAGACCGGCGGACGCAACTCCTATGGTCGCGTCACCAGCCGCCACCGCGGCGGCGGGCACAAGCGCCAGTACCGTCTCATCGACTTCCGTCGCTGGGACAAGGACGGCGTGCCCGCCAAGGTGGCTGAGATCGAATACGATCCCAACCGCTCGGCCCGCATTGCCCTTCTGCACTTCGCAGACGGCGAGAAGCGCTACATCATCGCCCCGCAGGGCATCAAGCAGGGTGACGTCATCGAGACCGGTCCCCAGGCCGACATCAAGCCCGGCAACAACCTGCCTCTGCGCAACATCCCCACCGGCACCATCGTCCACGCCATCGAGCTGCGGCCTCTGGGTGGCGCCAAGATCGCCCGTTCGGCCGGTGCTGCCGTCCAGCTGGTGGCCAAGGACGGGGCTTACGCCCAGCTGCGTATGCCCTCCGGCGAGATTCGCAACGTCGATTCCCGTTGCCGTGCAACAGTGGGCGAGGTCGGCAACAACGACCACGCCAATGTCCAGCTCGGCAAGGCTGGACGTGCCCGCTGGATGGGCCGCCGGCCCATCACCCGTGGTGAATCCATGAACCCGGTCGACCACCCGCATGGCGGACGCACTCGTGGCGGCAAGCCGCCAGTGTCTCCCTGGGGCAAGGGCGAGGTCCGCACCCGTAGGCCCAAGAAGGCCTCCAACAAGATGATCGTGCGTCGTCGTCCAAATGGTAAGAACCGCAAGTAAGGGAGTGTCGGAAAGATGACTCGTAGCATCAAGAAGGGCCCATTCGTCGACGCCCACTTGCAGAAGAAAGTCGACGAGCAGAACGAGAAGGGCACCAAGAACGTCATCAAGACCTGGTCCCGTCGTTCCATGATCACCCCGGACTTCATCGGGCACACTTTCGCTGTGCACGATGGCCGCAAGCATGTCCCGGTCTTCGTCACCGAGGCCATGGTCGGCCACAAGCTCGGCGAGTTCGCCCCCACCCGGACCTTCAGGGGTCACGTGAAGGACGACAAGAAAGCACGCCGCTGAGGCGAGGGAGAGTAGAGACACATGGAAGCTAAGGCAATTGCACGTCACGTTCGCGTGACGCCTCGCAAGGCTCGCCGCGTCGTCGACCTCATCCGAGGCAAGCAGGCGACCGAGGCCGTGACCATTCTGAAGTTCGCCCCACAGGACGCGGCCGTTCCGGTCCGCAAGTGCCTGGAGAGCGCCATCGCCAACGCGCGTGTCAAGGCGGACAAGGCCAACCAGCCCTTCCGCGAGAACGAGCTGGTGGTTCGGGAGACCTACGTGGACGAGGGCACCACCTTGAAGCGGTTCCGCGCCCGCGCCCAGGGTCGTGCTGCCCGCATCAACAAGCGGACCAGCCACATCACCGTCGTGGTGGCCGACAAGGAAGGAGCCCGATAATGGGGCAGAAGATCAACCCGTTTGGGTACCGACTCGGCATCACTGAGGAGCACCGCAGCAAGTGGTACTCCGACTCCAACAAGGCGGGGGAGCGTTACAGCGACTTCGTTCTTGAGGACGACAAGATCCGCAAGGAGATGAACAAGGATCTGGAGCGCGCAGGCGTCTCCAAGATCGTCATCGAGCGGACCCGCGACCGTGTGCGCGTCGACATCCACACCGCCCGGCCAGGCATCGTCATCGGTCGTCGCGGAGCCGAGGCCGAGCGCGTGCGTGCCAAGCTGGAGAAGATCACTGGCAAGCAGGTCCAGCTGAACATTTTCGAGGTCAAGAATGCCTCCATTGATGCCCAGCTGGTGGCTCAGGGCATCGCCGAGCAGCTGACCAACCGCGTCACCTTCCGCCGGGCCATGCGAAAGGCTCAGCAGGATGCCATGCGGGCCGGCGCCAAGGGTATCAGGATCAAGCTTTCCGGCCGCCTGGGCGGAGCCGAGATGAGCCGTTCGGAGTTCTACCGTGAGGGCCGTGTGCCCCTGCAGACTCTGCGCGCCCTGATCGACTACGGCTTCTTCGAGGCCAGGACCACCTACGGCCGTATCGGCGTCAAGGTCTGGATCTACAAGGGCGACATGACTGAGCGTCAGTTCGAGGAGCAGCAGGCTCAGCAGAATAACCGCCCCGGTCGGCGCGGGGATCGTCGTCCTCGCCGTGGCGTCCGTCCCTCCGAGGGACGGACTCGCCGCGAGCAGGATGCAGCCAAGCAAAACAGCGGTGTGGCCGCGCCGCCGGCGGCGGCTCAGGAGCAGACCGCCTCGGCCCCCGTCGCAACCGAAGCAAAGGAGTGAGCCGTGCTTATCCCAAAGAGGACTAAATACCGCAAGCAACATCGTCCGGGTCGTTCGGGCATGTCCAAGGGCGGCAACGAGATCGCTTTCGGCGATTACGGCATCCAGGCTCTGGCTCCGGCCTACCTGACCAACCGGCAGATCGAGGCGGCCCGTATCGCCATGACCCGGTACATCAAGCGTGGCGGCCGCGTCTGGATCACGGTCTTCCCAGATCGTCCCCTGACCAAGCACGCCCTGGGATCCCGAATGGGTTCCGGCAAGGGTGCGCCCGAGTTCTGGGTGGCCAACGTCCGTCCCGGCCGGGTGCTCTTCGAGATCGGCGGCGTGAGCGAGGATGTGGCCCGCGAGGCCCTTCGCCGCGCTACTGACAAGCTTCCCATGAAGTGCCGGATTATTGCACGTGAAGGCGGTGACATCTGATGTCAGTCGGAACAGCCGAGTATTCCATCAAGAATCTGAATGAAAAGACCAATGCGGAGATCGAGGATTTCCTGAAGAAGTCCAAGGAAGAGCTGTTCAACCTGCGCTTCCAGTCGGCCACCGGTCAGCTGGAGAACACCTCCCGCCTCAAGGCCGTCAAGCACGACATCGCCAGGATGTACACCGTCCTGCGTGAGCGCGAGCTGGGCATCAGCCAGGAGCCCGCCGAAGCAAAGGCCGAGAGCAAAGCTGAGGAGAAGTAAGCATGGCTGACAAGCAGGAGCGCAACTTCCGCAAGGTTCGCAGCGGCTACGTCGTGTCCGACAAGATGGACAAGACCATCACCGTAGAGCTGGAGCAGCGTTCGACCCACCCCCTGTACGGCAAGGTCGTCCGCAGCAACCGCAAGGTCAAGGCCCATGATGAGAAGAACGAGGCCCATGTGGGCGACTTCGTGAGTATCATGGAGACCCGTCCTCTGAGCAAGACCAAGCGCTGGCGTCTCGACTCCATCGTCGAGCGCGCCAAGTAACAAGTTCGGCCAGGCTCCGCATTTCATCCCGCCCTGGCGCGGGGTGTCTGCGGAGAACCAGCGCGGCTAAGGAGAATCAATGATTCAGCAGGAATCGCGGCTTCAGGTCGCCGACAACACGGGTGCCAAGGAGATCCTGGCCATCCGCGTGCTCGGCGGGTCGAAGCGACGCTATGCCGGCATTGGCGATGTGATCGTCGCCACCGTCAAGGATGCCATTCCCGGCGGGTCGGTCAAGAAGGGCGAGGTCGTCAAGGCGGTTGTCGTCCGTACCGTAAAGGAGCACCGTCGCCATGACGGCTCCTACATCAAGTTCGACGAGAACGCGGCGGTCATCCTCGGCACCGGTCGTGAGCCCCGCGGCACTCGTATCTTCGGACCGGTCGGTCGTGAGCTGCGCGACAAGCGCTTCATGAAGATCGTGTCCCTGGCACCGGAGGTGATCTGAAGTGGTAGCCAAAATCAAGACAGGCGACCAGGTCAAGGTCATCCGCGGCAAGGATCGCGGCAAGGAGGGCAAGGTTCTGCGGATTCTGCCCAATGACCGCCTGATCGTCGAGGGTATTCAGATCGTCAAGAAGCATGTGCGGGCCACCCAGCAGGGTCAGGAGTCGGGCATTGTCCCGACCGAGGCGCCCATCCATCGCTCCAATGTGATGGTCATCGACCCGGAGACCAAGAAGCCGACTCGCATCGGCGTGAACATCAAGGAGGAGGCGCGTGACGGCAAGGTCAAGGTCGTGCGCACCCGCTTCGCCAAGAAGTCAGGCAAGGAGCTGTCATGAGCGATACCACCGTTGAAGCACCGGCAGTCCCTCGTTTGCTGCAGCAGTACCGCGAGAACATCGTGCCCGAGATGGAGAAGGAGTTCAAGTTCTCCAACCCCATGCAGGTGCCCAGGATCGAGAAGGTCGTGGTCTCCATGGGCGTGGGTGCCGCGGCACGCGACTCCAAACTGATCGAGGGTGCAGTCAAGGATCTGACGGCCATCACCGGCCAGAAGCCCAAGATCACCAAGGCCAAGAAGTCCGTGGCGCAGTTCCACCTGCGTGAGGGACAGGTCATCGGCGCTTTCGCCACCCTGCGTGGCGTGCGCATGTGGGAGTTCCTGGATCGACTGCTGACCCTGGCTCTGCCCCGCATCCGCGACTTCCGCGGCATCAGCGACCGTCAGTTTGACGGCCAGGGCAATTACAACTTCGGTCTCACGGAGCAGTCCATGTTCCACGAGATCGATCCTGATCAGATCGATCACCAGCGTGGTATGGATATCACAGTGGTGACCTCCACCAAGAACGATCAGGAGGCCCGGGCGCTGCTCAAGCAGCTGGGCTTCCCCTTCAAGGAGAACTGATATGGCAAAAACCGCTCTGAGAAACAAGGCGGCACGCAAGCCGAAGTTCAAGGTGCGTGGCTACACGCGCTGCCAGGTCTGCGGTCGTCCTCATTCCGTCTATCGCAAGTTCGGCCTGTGCCGCATCTGCCTTCGTGAGAAGGCTCATCGTGGCGAGCTGCCGGGTGTGACGAAGTCCAGTTGGTAAAGATCGACGCTGAAGGTCCGCGGTCGAGGCAGATTGCTGCCCGGCGGCGGAAACCACGGCGAGGAAGGGCATAAGCCCACATGACAATGACAGATCCCATCGCAGACATGCTGACACGTCTGCGTAATGCGAGTGCGGCCAAGCATGAAACAGTCGACATGCCGTACTCCAAGTTCAAGGCGAATATCGCGCAGATTCTCAAGCGCGAAGGCTTTATCGCCGATTACCGCGCCAAGGAGGCGCGCGTCGGGCAGGATCTGGAGATCACGCTCAAGTACGGTCCCGATGGACGCCAGTCCATTCAGGGAATCAAGCGTGTCTCCAAGCCCGGTCTGCGCCGTTATGCCAAATCGGATTCCCTGCCCATGCCGCTGGGCGGGCTGGGAATCGCCATCATCTCGACCAGCTCGGGACTGATGACCCAGAAGGAATGCCTCGACAGGGGCATCGGCGGCGAAATCGTCGCCTACGTATGGTGAGAAAGGAGAGCTGAACATGGCATCGCATATTGGTAAGCTCCCCATCGCCGTTCCGGCAGGTGTGGAGGTGGCCTTCAAGGGCCAGGAATTCACCGCGAAGGGTCCCAAGGGCTCCGACGGGTGCACGCTGCCCGAGGGCATCACCGGCAAAGTCGAGGGTAATGAGATCATCATGACCCCCGCCGACGAGAACCGCACCACCAAGGCCAAGCATGGCCTGAGCCGCTCAATTGTGGCATCCATGGTCGAGGGCGTCTCCAAGGGCTACAGCAAGCACCTGCAGATCGTCGGCACAGGCTACCGAGTGGTTGCTAAGGGTAAGTCCCTGGAGTTCTCGCTGGGCTACTCGCATACCATCACTGTCGACCCCCCGGAGGGCATCACCTTCGAGACACCGAACGCCAACGAAGTGGTCGTCTCCGGCATCGATAAGCAGGCTGTCGGCCAGGCTGCGGCCAACATCCGCGCCCTGCGTGCTCCCGAGCCTTACAAGGGCAAGGGCATCAAATACGCCGACGAGCACATCCTGCGCAAGGCTGGAAAGGCTGGTAAGTGATATGACGGTCTCGATACTAGGCAAAGGCAAGAAGATCGCCCGTCTGCGCCGCCATGCCCGTCTGCGCAAGCATGTATCCGGCACGGCAGAGCGTCCCCGTCTGGTGGTCACACGGACCAACCGCAACATGATCGCCCAGATCGTCGACGACACCAGGGGCGTCACCCTGGTCAGCGAGTCGACCATGGCTTCGGACTACGGCTCCTTCAAGGGCACCAAGACCGAGGCCGCCCGCAAGGTAGGCGAGCAGATCGCGGCCAAGGCCAAGAAGGCTGGCATCACCACCGTGGTCTTCGACCGTGGTGGCAACAAGTACCACGGAAGGGTCGCAGCGGTTGCGGAAGGCGCCCGTGAGGGAGGTTTGGCACTGTGAGCGACAACGAAACGACAAAGGAAACAACCCAGGTGACTGAAGATTCCACAAACACTCAGTCCAGCCAGGGTGGCAGAAGGGACCGCAACGACCGGAACGATGATCGCCGCGGCGGTCGTCGGGGCGGCTCCCGTGACGGCCGTAGGGATGGCCGTCGTGGCCGCCGCGACCGCGACGAGCGTGACGACATGCTCGACAGGGTCGTGACCATCAACCGTGTCTCCAAGGTCCACAAGGGCGGCCGAACCTTCAGCTTCGCGGCTCTGGTGGTCGTGGGCGACGGCAAGGGCACTGTGGGTGTTGGCTACGGCAAGTCCCGTGAGGTCCCCGCAGCTATCTCCAAGGGTCAGCTGGACGCCAAGAAGCACATGTTCACCGTTCCCCGCATCCGCGGCACCGTGACCCATCCGGTGATTGGCCACGATGCGGCTGGTACTGTTCTCCTGCGGCCTGCAGCACCAGGCACCGGCGTTATCGCCGGTGGTCCTGTCCGCGCCGTCCTGGAGTGCGCCGGTATCACCGACATTCTGAGCAAGTCCATGGGCTCGGCCACGGCCGTCAACATGGTGCGGGCCACTGTAGCTGCCCTGAAGCAGCTGGAGGAGCCTGAGGAGATCGCGGCACGCCGTGGTCTGCCCCTGGAGGAGGTCGCCCCTGACTCCCTCCTGCGCGCACGTGCCGCCGGCATCGCCGACGAGCGCAAGGAGCGCGAAGAGGCCAAGGCCAAGGCTGACGAGCAGTCGAAGGCAGGTGAGTGATGACCAAGCAGATCAAGATCACCCTGGTCAAGGGCGTGGCTCATGCCACCGACCGCCAGAAGGAGAACGTCAGGTCTCTGGGCCTTCACAAGATCGGCCAGACAGTCCTGCGTGAGGACACCCCCGTCTACCGGGGAATGGCCGACAAGGTCCGCCACCTGGTGAACGTAGAGGAGGCAGACTGATTATGGCCAGCGAGAAGCAAGAGCCCACCATCCTGCAGATGCATGACCTGCGTCCTGCTCCGGGTGCCAAGCGTGACCGCATCCGTGTGGGTCGCGGCGAGGGTTCCAAGGGCAAGACCTCCGGTCGTGGCACCAAGGGCACCAAGGCACGCTACCAAGTCCGTCCGGGCTTTGAAGGCGGCCAGCTGCCCCTGTACATGCGGTTGCCCAAGCTGCGTGGGTTCAGGAGTCCCTTCAAGAAGGAGTACCAGGTGGTCAACCTGGGTGCTCTGGAAGGACTCTTCCCCAATGGCGGCGAGGTCACTGTCGAGGATCTGGTCAACAAGGGAGCGGTCCGCAAGGGCCACCCCGTCAAGGTCTTGGGTGATGGCGATGTCAAGGCTGCTTTCACCCTCAAGGGTGTAAAGGCCTCGACCTCGGCCAAAAGCAAGATAGAAGCCGCAGGCGGGACCGTCTCTGAGGACTGACACTCATAGGGGACAGACCGCAAGGCAGATGATTCCGGCCCTCCCCGCTCCAAGCGGGCGAGGGCCGGAATTCGTTTCCGGCCAGGTTGCCGTCGTGATTTGACGGAGCCATCGGTTAAGCTGGTCGGAGCAATAAGGTGCGATGCACCGGGACCAACGCGCGGGCGCGTAGGGAGGGAACTTAGGTGAGGACGTTAATCCAGGCCTTCAAGACCAAGGAGTTGAGGAAGAAAATCCTCTTTGTTCTTGGCATCATCATCATCTATCGCATCGGGTCGTTCATACCTACCCCAGGTGTGGATTATCCTGCCGTGCAGAAGTGCATCACCACAGCCGGCAATGAGGACTTCATCGGCCTGGTCAACCTGTTCTCGGGCGGGGCTCTGCTGCAGCTGTCCATCTTCGCACTAGGCATCATGCCCTACATCACCGCATCCATCGTGGTGCAGTTGCTGCGTGTGGTCATTCCACGCTTTGAAGCTCTGCACAAGGAAGGTCAGTCCGGCGAGGCCAAGCTGACTGAGTACACCAGGTATCTGACCATCGGCCTGGCGGTGCTGCAGTCCACCACTATTCTGGTCACTGCCCGCAACGGCGCGCTCTTCAACGGGGCATGCCAGCAGCAGGTTATCCCTGACAGCTCGGTCTGGAACCTGGTGGTCATGGTCCTGATCATGACCGGCGGCACAGGCCTGATCATGTGGATGGCCGAGCTGATTACTGACAAGGGCATTGGCAACGGTATGTCCGTCCTGATCTTCATCTCCATCTGCTCTGGCTTCCTGCCTCAGCTCTGGAACATCGGCTGGGGCACCAACGGCAAGAACGGCGACTGGGTCAAGTTCGGCATCGTTGTGACTGTCTTGGTGGTCATTCTGATACTGGTGGACTATGTTGAGCTGGCTCAGCGCCGCATACCCGTCCAGTACACCCGCCGGATGATCGGTCGCAAGATGTATGGCGGATCCTCAACCTATCTGCCACTCAAGATCAATATGTCAGGCGTGATTCCTCCTATCTTCGCCTCATCCATTCTGGCTATTCCCACCCTCATCGCCCAGTTCGGCAAGCCTGAACAGAGCTGGGTCAAGTGGATTGATGCCAACATGGCCAACACCACCTCGGTGTGGTACATCGTGCTCTACTCGGTCATGATCGTCTTCTTCTGCTTCTTCTACACTTCCATCACCTTCAACCCCGATGAGACGGCCGACAACATGAAGGAGTACGGCGGTTTCATCCCCGGTATCAGGGCCGGACGCGCCACCAGCCGGTACCTGTCATACGTGATGAATCGGCTGAATACAGTCGGCGCCATCTATCTGCTTTTCGTGGCGCTGATACCCACGGTGCTGATCATGTTGCTGAAGATCAACTCCAAGTTGCCCTTCGGCGGCACCACCATCCTGATTATCGCCGGCGTCGGCCTGGACACCCTGCGTCAGGCCAGGGCCCAGACCGAGCAGTTCCAGTACACTGGTTTCCTGCTGGAGGGCGACCACAAGGAAGGCTGACCCTAACTTAAGCACCTGCAAGTGCTGTCAGATTAAAACAAATGAAGGTCCGGCCCTGGCCCTTGGTGGCAAGGGGCCGGATTCTTTTTGTGTCGCGGGAAGACAGTTTGCATGGGTTCAGTAAGTGGAACCTGTATTGGGTCGGGTAGCCGCTAGCATACGTAAATGAGGGTTCTGCCCGGCAAAGACGGCTAAGGCCGTCCGGGACCAAAGAGTCAAGAACATAGAACATCGAGCAAAGGATAGGGAATGGCACAGCGACTGTTGATCATGGGACCTCAAGGTGTTGGCAAGGGCACGCAAGCGGCCTTGCTCAGCAAGCATTACGGGATTCCGGCCATCTCCACCGGCGACATTTTCCGATACAACCTGAAGAACGGAACTGAGCTGGGCAAGCAGGCCAAGGTCTACACCGACAAGGGTGAGCTGGTTCCAGACGAGCTGACCAATAAGATCGTCAAGGACCGTCTTGGCATGGACGACGCCGCCCAGGGCTGGATTCTGGACGGCTACCCCCGTTCGGCTTCCCAGGTCGAGGCCCTGGACAAGATGCTCAAAGAGCTTGACACTCCGCTGACGGCTGTGGTGGCCTTGGACGCCGACCATGACGTGCTTATGCAGCGCATCGCCAAGCGGGCCAAGGAAGAGGGGCGAGCAGACGATACCCCCGAGGCCATCGCCAAGCGTCTGGATATCTATGCCAAGGAGACCGCACCCCTGCTGAACACCTATAAGTCCCGTGGCCTTCTGGTCGCAGTGGATGGTCAGGGAGCGGTCGAGCAGATATCCAAGGAGATTATCGCGCAGCTGGACAAGCGCTAATTCATAGCCGTCAGGCGAAAGGGTTGTCGCCAGCTGAATCAACCGTAAGAAGGCCTTGTTCAGAACACACTGGCACAGCTCGCTGCTAAGACTAACCCAAGCATAGAAGCTGCATGGCCCCAGGGGGCTTGACAGCTTCTTTTTGTGGAGGGCGGAAATCCCCGCACGTCCGCCCAACTCTGGCGGAGAGGATGATAGCCTAGTTGCATTCAGACCCTCTTCCGGGGGGTATTGTATGTCGGTGATTGGCCGTAAAAGATAGAGAAATCAAGAGAAACAGAAGAGGTCCACTTGAAGGGGTCTACGGCATCCGTGGTCAGATCGGATAAACAGGAACCAGCGCGTCCGAAGCACACCATCCGAACCATTCTGCGCTCACTGCGCGAATACCGGAAGGCCAGTTTTCTAGCTCCAGCCTTCGTCTTTCTGGAGAGCGTCCTTGAAATTGTGATTCCGACCATCATGGCCTCCCTGATCGACCAAGGAGTCTCGGGGAGGTCCATGCCGGCCATCTTCAAATTCGGGTTGATATTGCTGGCCTGCTCGGCCGTCTCCCTCTTCTCCGGGTTCATGTCCGGGCGGTATGCGGCCATCGCCTCTTCCGGCCTGGCCAAGAATGTCCGCAGCGACCTCTTCGCCAAGGTGCAGTCCTTCAGCTTCACCAACATCGACCGCTTCTCTACCGGCTCCATCATCACCAGATTGACCACCGATGTGACCAATTTGCAGAACGCCTATCAGATGGTCATCAGGGTCGGGGTCAGGGCGCCGATCATGGTTATCGTCGCCTGGCTCTTTTCTTATAAGATCTCCAGGCCCATATCCCTGGTCTTCCTGATCGCCATCCCCATCCTGGGCTTCGGGCTGATCGGTCTGTCCCTGCTGGTGCACCCCATCTTTGAGCGGGTCTTCCACACCTACGACCACCTCAACAATGTGGTGGACGAGAATCTTCAGGGCATCAGAGTGGTCAAGTCCTACAACCGGGAAGACTACGAGGAGCGCAAATTCAACGGTATTTCTCTGGCCATCTACCGGGCCTTCTGCAAGGCCGAGAGAATCATGAGCCTGAACCCAGCGCTGTTGAACTTCTGCATCTACGCCTCTCTGCTGGTCATATCCTGGATGGGTGCCTCCCAGATCGTGGCATCCGGGAACAATGCGGCCCTGGGACTGACCACGGGCGATCTGACTGCCTTGGTCACCTATGCCATCCAGATCATGATGGCCATGAACATGGTCTCCATGATCGTGGTCATGGTCGTCATCTCCCAGGCCTCGGCGGAGCGCATTTGCCAGGTGTTGGACGAGGTCAGCACCGTGCATGATCCCGCCAAGCCGGTTATGAAGGTGGCCGACGGCTCCATAAGCTTCCAGGATGTGACCTTCCGCTACTCGGATCGGTCCGAACGTCCCGTTCTGAGCCATATCAATCTGGACGTTCCCTCGGGATCGACCCTGGGCATCGTGGGCGGGACCGGCTCCTCCAAGTCCAGCCTGGTCCAGCTCATACCCCGTCTCTACGACGTGACCGAAGGGTCTCTCCAGGTGGGCGGGGTGGATGTGCGCCAGTACGACCTGACCGTCCTGCGCGACCAGGTGGCCATGGTGCTTCAGAAGAATGTCCTCTTCACCGGGACCATCGCCGAGAACCTGCGCTGGGGCAATCCTGATGCTTCGGACGAAGATCTGGTGCGCGCCTGCACTCTGGCCCAGGCTGACGGTTTCGTGCGGGAGTTTCCCGATGGGTATCAGACCTACCTGGATGAGGGCGGCACCAACCTCTCTGGTGGTCAGCGACAGCGTCTGTGCATAGCACGTGCCCTTCTGAAGAAACCTGACATCCTGATTCTGGATGACTCAACCAGCGCCGTGGACACCAAGACCGACCAGCTGATCCGCCGGGCCTTCAGCCAGGAGATTCCCGATACCACCAAGATCATCATCTCCCAGCGTCTGGCCTCTGTGGAGGACGCTGACATGATCGTGGTCCTGGAAGAGGGCAGGATTCTCGACAAGGGCACCCACCAGGAGCTTCTGCGAACATGTCAGGAGTACCGATCCATCTACGAATCACAGACCAGGAACCAGAGCGAGGAGGACAAGGACCATGAGTGACGGATCATTCAAGGACCGCAAGCCCCGCTTGGACAAGGCCGCGCCGGGGACGACCCGTCGCATCTTCAGCTACTTGCTGGCCTACCGCTGGCAGCTGGTGGTGATCGTAGTCTGCATCATTGTCAGCGCCGGGGCCCAAGCCGCATCGGCCTTCTTCCTTCAGCCACTGATCGATCACTACATCCTGCCGCTGGTCGGGGCCGCCAACCCTGACTGGGGACCGCTGATGAGAACCCTGATCCTGATGGGCTGCCTCTATGCGGTGGGGACCTTCTGCTCCTGGTTCTGGAACTGGCTGATTGTCAAGGTGGAACAGGGCACATTGAAAACCATCCGCGACCAGATGTTCGCCCACCAGCAGGAGCTGCCCATCGGCTTTTTCGACACCCATGAGCACGGCGACACCATGAGCCGCTACACCAACGACACGGATACCCTCCGCCAGGCCATCTCCCAGTCCTTCCCGCAGATGGTCTCCTCGGTTTTGTCCGCCCTGGCAGCCTTGATCTCCATGCTCTGGCTCTCCATTCCCTTCACCGTCCTGACCCTGGTCTTTGCGGCGGTCCTGATTGTGGTGGTCCGGGTTCTGGTCACCCGAAGCGGCCGGTACTTCGTTCACCAGCAGCGCTATCTGGGCCAGGTGAACGCCTTCGTTGAAGAGGCCGTCAACGGGCAGAAGGTCATCAAGGTCTTCAACCACGAGAATGCCACCGCCAAGGTCTTCGAAGCGCGGAATGAGGAGCTCTTCCAGGCCTCGGCCCAGGCCAACACCTACGGCAATGTCACCATGCCGGTCGTGGGCAACATGGGCTACCTGCTCTATGTCATTCTGGCAATCGTAGGCGGGCTGGCCGGCATCGCGGGCATGGGCAACGTAGGACTGACCGGGGCAGGGCCGCTGACCCTGGGAACCATCGTCTCCCTTCTGACCCTATCCCGCTCCTTCATAAACCCCATCGGCCAGGTCTCCATGCAGTTCAACATGGTCATGATGGCCTTGGCCGGAGCCTCGCGGATCTTCGACCTGATGGACCAGCCTGTTGAATCAGACCAGGGTACGGTCAGATTGGTCAGCGTCGAGCTGGCCTCGGACGGCCGGACCATGACCCCTGTCGACCACGAAACAGGGCACTGGGCTTGGAAGCGTGAGGCAGATGACGATGGCAGGCGCTCGCTGGAGGCCGCCATGAAGCTTCCCGGCGATGCCCGAGATGTGGCCCTGAAGGCCAAGGATCAGGCAATCACCTCTCCTGATGGGCGATACACCCTCTTGCAAGGGGATGTGCGATTCACCGACGTCAGCTTCGGGTATGACCCGAGCAAGCCTGTCCTGCACGACATCACCTGGTTCGCCAAGCCTGGGCAAAAGGTTGCTCTGGTCGGCGCCACTGGTGCTGGCAAGACCACGATCACCAACCTGATCAACCGCTTCTACGACATCCAACAGGGGCAGATCCTCTATGACGGGATCGATGTGAGGAACATCCGCAAGCCTGACCTCCGCCGTTCCCTGGGCATCGTCCTTCAGGACGTCAACCTCTTCACCGGCACAGTCCTGGACAACATCCGCTACGGACGTTTGGATGCCACTGATCAGGAGTGCATCGAAGCCGCCAAAATGACCAACGCTGACAGCTTTATCCGCATGCTTCCCCAGGGCTACCAGACCGTTCTCGAGGGGGATGGAAGCGGATTGTCGCAAGGTCAGCGTCAGCTGATCTCCATTGCCAGGGCGGCTGTGGCGGATCCCCCGGCCATGATCCTGGACGAAGCCACTTCCTCAATCGACACCAGGACCGAGGAGGTGGTCCAGCAGGGCATGGACGCGCTGATGCGCGGCAGGACGGTCTTCGTCATTGCCCATAGGCTCTCCACGGTTCGCAACTCTGATGTGATCATGGTCCTGGACCATGGGCGAATCATCGAGCGTGGCAATCACGATGAGCTGATAGCCAAGCATGGCGAGTACTACCAGCTCTACACCGGAGCCTTGGAACTGGAGTAGGGCTCTCCAGGATTGCCAAAGGCATGATCCAGCATTAAGCGACGTTAGTGTAGGGGGTCGGTCAGCGATGGGCCGACCCCTTTCCTGTATATGCATTCGACCATTTTCTGCAGTCGTCCCAAGTTCGACAAGTGCTGGCCTAGTAGCAATTTTTTAATATTTTTAAACAATTTATACAGTTCCGAGGGCCAATTCCGACTATAGACTGAGAGCAAATATATACAGTTTTGCTGAGCAGACAAGGGGCTGATGACCATGGGCGTCACAGTAAAGGTCGAAAAGCTTACGATTCCCACCTACGGGATCGGAAAACCGGACAAGAATCCGCAATTTATCGAAAATCGAGTCTATCAGGGCTCTTCGGGACGGGTCTATCCTTACCCGGTCATCGAGACCATCTCGGATGAATGCAAGGATCAGGACTACAAGGCGGTCATCCTGGAGAATGAATACCTGGAGGTGACCGTCCTGCCTGAGCTGGGCGGACGCATTCAGTATGCTCGGGACAAGACCAACGACTATGACTTCGTCTACCGCAATCGGGTCATCAAGCCTGCTTTGGTAGGCCTGACGGGCCCTTGGATCTCCGGGGGCATCGAGTTCAACTGGCCGCAGCACCACCGGCCCAGTACCTTCCTTCCGGTGGACTGTACGCTGAAGGATCTGCCGGACGGGGGCAAGGCGGTGGTCTGCCACGATACCGACCGCATCTACGGCACCCAGGTCACCACCACCATCGCCCTGCATCCCGGGATCAGCGTCATTGAAATCTCGGCCCGGCTCTACAACGGCACGCCCCTGCCCCAATCCTTCCTCTGGTGGGCCAACCCGGCCGTGGCGGTCAACGAGCACACCAGGACCGTCATGCCACCCGATGTCACTGCAGTCATGGACCATGGCAAACGCGACGTCTCCCGCTATCCGATCGCCACGGGAACCTACTACAAGCACGACTACTCCCAAGGAGTGGACATCAGCCGTTACAAGAATGTGCCGGTACCGACCTCATATATGGCGGCACACTCGGACTATGACTTCGTTGGCGGCTACGATTTCTCCCGGCAGGCGGGCATTCTGCATGTGGCTGACCATCACATCTCGCCAGGCAAAAAGCAATGGACCTGGGGCTGCGGGGACTTCGGCCACGCCTGGGATCGCAATCTGACCGACGCCGATGGCCCCTACGTGGAGCTGATGACCGGGGTCTTCACCGACAACCAGCCTGACTTCACCTGGCTCAAGCCATACGAGGGCAAGACCTTCACCCAGTACTTCATGCCCTACAAACAGGTTGGGCTGGTCAAGAACGCCAGCGTGGATGCGGCCCTGAACCTGGAAGTCGGCCCCGAGCAGACCTTCGGAGCTGCCGGCGAGCATGAGGGTATCGAGGCCCAGGGGCTGAAGGCCGGGCAAGGGCGAGTCACCGTCTACGCCACACGGGTTCAAAAGGATGCATGCGTCCAGGTCGCTGCCGATGACGGATCCATCCTTTACCAGTGGCAGGGCACCCTTGGACCCGACAATCAAGTCAGGGCCGAATTCGGGACAGGCAATCGTCCGGCTACTTCATTGACGGCTCGAGTTCAGGACGCTCAAGGACGGCTCCTGGTCAGCTATCGTCCGCAGCCACCCGCCGGAGGCAAGATTCCCGAGCCGGCGCAGGCCGCCGATCAGCCGGAACGTATCGCCACCAACGAGGAGCTGCTGCTGACCGGACTGCACCTGGAACAGTACCGCCATGCCACCTACAGGCCTGATCCTTACTACCTGGAGGGGCTCAAGCGTGACCCCGGTGATGCACGCATCAACAACGCCTACGGTCGACTTCTGCTTCGACGCGGCGACTTCGCCGGAGCCGAGCAGCACTTCCGCACAGCCATCAAGCGGTTGACCTGGCGCAACAGTCAGCCTTACGACTCCGAGGCCCACTACAATCTGGGTCTCGCCTTGAGCTATCAAGGACGAACGGATGAGGCCTATGATGCCTTCTACAAGGCCACCTGGGACGATGCCCAAAAGGAAGGGGCCTTCTTCTGCCTGTCCTGCATCGCTGCATGTCGCGGCCAGTTGGAGCAGGCATTGGACTTCGTCCAGTGCTCTTTGACCCGCAATACCGACAACATCAGGGCTCGTGGGCTCAAGGCCTATCTGCTGCGTCGGCTGGGCAGGCAGGATCAGGCGGACCAAGTGGTGCGCGAGAACCTGGCCCTGGATCGGTTCGACTTCGTATCCGGATACGAGCGGGTCTTGGCAGGCGGTGATCCGGACGAGCTGTTCAAACTGATGCACGGGGATTACCTCAACCTCCTGCGAGCGGCCCGCGACTACGCAGCGTTCGGCGCCTATGAGGAGGCGCTGCAGCTGCTGGGCCAGGCCGATCAGCATCAGCCCATGGTCCTTTATTATCAAGGCTGGTATCTGCACCTGCTGGGCCGGAAGGATCAAGCTCTTGAGGCCTTCCAGGCTGCTGAGGCGGCGCCTTCGGACTACTGCTTCCCCAATTCCCTGGATGATATTGCCCCGCTGCAGATGGCCATGGACACGGTCGATGGTCCCAAGGCAGCCTATTATCTGGGCTGTCTCTACTACGACAAGTCTCTGACGGACCGGGCCATCAAGCTTTGGGAGCATTCCCGGCAGCTGGATCCCGACTTCGCCACTGTTCACCGCAACTTGGCCATTGCCTACGGCAACAAACAACATGATTGGCAGGCCGCCGACCAGGAAATCGAGACCGCCTGCCGGTTGGATCCCGAAGATGCCCGGGTCTTTCTGGAGCGGGATCAGCTACATAGGCTGATGGGCTGGAGCTTTGCCCGTCGGCTGACGGAATTTGCAAAGCATCCGGAGGTTGTGGCCCGCAGGGACGATCTCTATATTGAATACCTGAGCCTGCTCAACCAGACTGGCGGCTACGAACGGGCCTATCAGCTCATGAGCAGCCGGCGCTTCCATCCCTGGGAGGGCGGTGAGGGCAAAATCACCGCCCAATACCGAATCTCGCTGAAGCTTATGGCCAAGGATGCCATGGCGGCCCAGGACTGGGACCGTGCTGCGGACCTGCTGGAACGAGCCATGACCTATCCGGAGAACCTGGGCGAAGGCAAACTGGAAGGTCAGAAGGACAACGATCTTCACTACTATCTGGGGCTGGCCAGACGAGCAGCAGGAGACAAGGATGCTGCGGATCAGGAGTTCCGTCTGGCCTGCCTGGGCTCCGGGCAGGTGGGGGAGTCGCTCTACTACAACGACCAGCCTGCTGAGATGGTCCTTTTCCAGGGGCTGGCCCACCAGGCTCTTGGCGAGCAGGGTCCGGCCAACGCCTGCTACTATCGGCTGCTGGACTTTGGCGAGCAGCATTTGGACGATCATGTGGAGAAGGACTACTTCGCAGTCTCCCTTCCCGACTTCCTGACCTTTGATGCGGACTATACCCGTATGAACCGGGTTCATTGCCTCTACCTGATGGCACTGGCACGCATCGGCATAGGGCAGATCGACCAGGCTCGGGAGTGCCTGAAGCAGGTGCTGGAACTGGATGCCGGCCATATTCAGGCCGGGTTGTTCACTGATGAATTGGACCACAGGGCAATTCTTACCGGGAGGAAAGCATGATCAAGGTTGCATTGACTGGAGCCTGGCGGGTTCAGTCCCCATCTGAGCTGCAGGGAACCGTCCTGTTGCCAGGTACGCTGGACACCAACGGACTCGGACACGATGATCAGGAGCTGTCTGATGACTATGGCAGCGGCAAGCCCGGCCCCATCGGCTCTCGGCTGACCAGGCGGCACACCTTTGAGGGGACGGTCAGGCTGTCCCGACAGATTAGATGGTCTCCACAGCCGGGGCGAAGGGTCTTCTTCGAGGTGGAGCGCGCTCGCCGCCTGGAGGTCAGGGTGGGAGAACACCTGGTCGAGCCCTGTCGTCCTCAGACCTTGAATACGCCGCATGTCTTCGAGCTGACCGGACTGCTGACGGGCGATGACCTGCTGCAGGTGGATTCGGACAACGCCTACCAGGGCATGCCTCACGATGCCATCGTGGATTCCTCGACCGCAACTGACCACACCCAGACCAACTGGAACGGGCTTCTCGGGAACATTGGCCTGCGTGTGGAGGAGGACACTTTTGTAGATAGCGTTCGTGCCTACCCCCATGGCGATGCGCTGACCGTAGAGGCTGATGTGGATTCGCGCCAAGGATTCCATGGTCGCTTGAGGATCTCTTCCGATGCACTGGCCCGGCCTCTGGAGGTCGCTGCAGACCTGGAACCTGGGCGGCGAACACTGATCTGGCCCGATCTTCCGCTTGATGCCCATGCGGATCGCTGGGACGAATACCAGGGCTGTTTGCATGGCATGGCAATCGAGCTCCTGCCGCCAGACGGATCCAGGGTGCTCTCGCGGGTAAGTAGGGACTTCGGTATCCGTGATTTCGCAGCCGATGAGCAGGGGAGACTGGCTCTGAACGGCAGGGCCTTCTTCTTGCGAGGCGAGGCCAATTGCGCAGAGTTTCCGCAGACCGGCTTCCCGCCCATGGACGTGGGCTCCTGGATTCGTATTCTGGAGGCCTACCGGTCATACGGAGTGAATGTTGTCCGCTTCCATTCACACTGCCCGCCCGAGGCAGCCTTCATCGCCGCGGACCGGATGGGGATGATGATGCAGCCCGAGCTCTCCCACTGGGACTACCATCATGCCTTCCAGGAGGATGTGAGTTACCGCTACTATCGCACCGAACTGGAGCAGACGCTGCTCTTCCTGGCCAACCATCCCTCCTTTGTCATGCTCACCCTGGGCAACGAGCTGTCTGCGGATGCGACCGGCCACCAGCGCATGGCTCAGCTTATCGAGGATGCCCGGAGTATTGACGACACCCGGCTGTACGCCAATTCGTCCAACCCGCACTATGGACAGCTGGGCAGTGATGATTGCAACGAGGTCTACACATCAGAGTCCTACAAGGGCCACGATCTGCGCTGCTGCTTCGCCAATATGCGCGGGTCCACCAACGCTGCCCATCCGGGAACTGTACACAATTTCCAGGACTCCATGCAGGCAGTCCGCAAAGAGTGCAAGGTGCCGGTCTATGGATTCGAGGTCGGCCAGTATGAAGTGCTGCCTGACTTCCGAGAGATCGAGGAGTTCACCGGGGTCACCCGTCCTGACAATTACGCAATGATCCGTGACAGGGTCCGTGAATCTGGCCTGGATCAGCGCACCTGGCTGGAATGGGTGGCCGCTACAGGCGAACTGTCGCGGATCTGCTACCGGGAGGAGGTGGAGTCCGTCCTGCGAACCCCTTCCATGTCGGGACTTTCACTGCTGGGTCTGCAGGACTTTCCCGGACAGGGCACGGCTCTGGTGGGCATGATGGATGCCCATCTGCACCCCAAGCGATTTCCCTTCGCCCGTCCTGAACGCTTCCGGTCCTTCTTTACCGACCAGTTGCCGCTGGCAGTCATGGATCGCTATGCCTATACCAGCCGGGAGAAGCTCTCAGGGACGGTCAAAGTGGCCAACTACGGCCGACGCACGCTGCAGGGTGATCTTAGGCTGCAGTTGCAAGGCCAGGGGGTTGATCTGGAGCGTGTCTTCCGTCAGGTCACCTGTCCGGTGGGCAAGCTGACCGATCTTGGAGCCTTCGAACTGCCTCTGGACGGCGTTGAAGGCAACCAACGCTGCCGTCTGAGTTTGGAGATCGACGGCGTGACCAATGTCTATCCGGTCTGGGTCTACCAGGACAGCAAGCCTGAACGGCCAGGCGGTCTGTACGAGGCCAGGAGGTTTGACCAACAGGCGCGTCGGGTCCTGGACCAGGGACGCACAGTCTATCTGAGTCCTGACTCCACGGCCCAGTCCCTGCCCAGATCCGTTCAGGCCCATTTCTCCACGGACTTCTGGTCAGTGGGGACATTCAAGGACCAGAGCGGCACCATGGGGCAGTTCATTCAAGCCGACCACCCTATTTTTGCCGATTTTCCGACCGACTCGCATACTGACTGGCAGTGGTGGCCCATGGCCACCCAGCGGGCCATCATCCTGCCTGAGCGCTATCAATCCATCATCACCGAGATGGACAGCTACGCCTACCTGCGACCCATGACACAGCTGCTGGAATGCCGCTGCGGTAAGGGCCGGCTTCTGCTCTCCTCCATGGGCCTGCAGAATCTGACCGAATATCCGGAGGCTCGGGCCCTTCAGACCAGCATCTATCGGTATCTGGGCTCCAAGGACTTCAACCCGCGTCAGAGGATTGATCCCGAGGTCATCGACAAGCTGGTTGCCTGAGTCCTGCTGTCCGCTAAAGCACAATAAGGGGTCCGACCTGCAATTTCAGCGGGTCGGACCCCTTATTGTGCTATCTAGAGCCTATCTCAGAGGATGCCCTGAGCCACCATGGCATCGGCAACCTTGGTGAAGCCGGCCACATTGGCGCCCAGCATCAGGTCGCCCTCATGACCATATTCCTTGGAAGCCTGGTAGGACTTTTGGAAGATTCCAGCCATAATGTCCTTGAGCCGCTGGTCAACCTCGTCGAAGGTCCACTGCAGGCGCAGCGAGTTCTGGCTCATCTCCAGACCGGAGACTGCGACGCCGCCGGCATTGGCGGCCTTGGCAGGTCCGTAGAGCACCTTGTTGTCCTGATAGACCTGGATGGCTTCGGGGGTGGATGGCATGTTGGAGCCCTCGCAGACTACAGTGCATCCATTGGCGACCAGGGTCTTTGCGGATTCCTCGTCGATTTCGTTCTGTGTGGCGCTGGGCAGGGCGATGTCGCAGGGCACGGTCCAAACGCCCTTGCAGCCCTCGTGGTACTCAGCGGAGTCCACGCGGTCCGCATACTCGCGAATTCGGCCGCGGTGACCCAGCTTGATGTCCTTGACGACATCAAGGTCAATCCCGTTGGGATCATAGACGTATCCGTTGGAGTCGGATGCCGTCACCACCTTGGCGCCCAGCTGCTGGGCTTTTTCGATGGCGAAGATGGCCACATTGCCCGAGCCGGAGATGACGACGGTCTTACCCTGGAAGGAATCCTTGCGCAGTGTCTGCAGGGCCTCCTGGGTGTAGTAGCACAGGCCATAGCCTGTGGCCTCGGTCCTGGCCAAGGAGCCGCCGAAGGTCAGGTCCTTGCCGGTCAGCACGCCCGAGTACTCGTCCCGCATTCTCTTGTACTGACCGAACAGGTAGCCGATCTCGCGCGATCCCACGTTGATGTCGCCGGCGGGCACGTCGGTGAACTGCCCGATGTGGCGCTGCAACTCAGTCATGAAGGCCTGGCAGAAGCGCATGACTTCGGCATCCGAGCGGCCCTTGGGGTCGAAGTCGGATCCGCCCTTGGCACCGCCCATGGGCAGTCCGGTCAGCGAATTCTTCAGGATCTGCTCGAAGCCCAGGAACTTGATGACCGACTCGGTCACGGTCGGGTGGAAGCGCAGGCCGCCCTTGTAGGGACCGATTGCTGAATTGAATTGGATCCGGTAACCGCGGTTGACCTGAACATGGCCCTGATCGTCGGTCCAGGCCACACGGAACTTGACTGCACGCTCAGGCTCGACCAGGCGCTCCAGCACGCCGTTGGCCTCATACTCGGGATGCCGCTCCACCACGGGCTCCAGGCTGGAGAAGACTTCACGCACAGCCTGCAGGAATTCCGGCTGGTCGCCGTCGCGCTTCTCAACCTGCTGGTATACGCGCTTGATGTATTCGTTGGTGAGCATCTGAGCTCCTTTGACTAGGAATGGCCGGTCCGTCCGGTCCACATACGATTGGGTCCGCCCTCAAGAGCCTACGGGGGCTGGCGGAATCTTATCCCATGGTAAATGCCTCAAAGTTACGTCACAAGAATTTTGGTCCGTAATGTCTAACATGTGGTCATTCAAGGCCCGAAGAATGAGAGAACAAAGAAGAGTAATCAAGTCCGGTAGCGAAAGTTGAGTCTCCATGACTCAACTTTTATTCCTTGGGTGAACATCTGGTATGGAACCCGGGGCCCGCGGTTTGGACAAAGTGAAGGGCAGGGAGCCCGGGAGGACAGGTCAGGGTGTCCGTCTGGGGTTCCGGTCCGCAGAAACGATGACTTAGAGAATCAGGAGATGTGATTATGGCTATGTTTCCCGCATTGATGAACAATTCGATCTTCGGCGACTTCTTCGACGATCCCTTCTTCAACAACTGGCGTGACGGGCGTCGGCAGGGTCAGAGCGCCAAGAACGCGCTGAACAGCCCCTTGATGAACACGGATGTGCGTGAGAAGGACGGGCAGTACCAGCTCTCCATCGACATGCCTGGCTTTGACAAGAAGGACATCGGCCTGCGTCTTGAGGACGGCTACCTGATTGTATCCGCGCAGAAGAACAGCGACCAGGGCGACAAGGACGATCAGGGCCGTTGGATTCGGCGCGAGCGTTACACCGGGTCCTGCTCCCGCAGCTTCTATGTGGGCGACAAGGTACGCCAGGAGGACATCCATGCTCACTACGCCAATGGCACCCTCGAGGTGACCCTGCCCAAGACCAGCATCGAGCCGGCTGACAACACGCAGAACATCGCCATTGAGGACTGAGGGATTCGGGTCCTTATCGGACCGTCTGAACGACTGCTATACTGATTGAGCGACAGCCGTTCGGACGGCCCTTTTGTCGTGTCAACACGCTATTGCCCAATTTTGGGTCCATCAATGCTATACTTGCCATTTGGCGTGTCTTTCGGCGCGCCGTGTAACCGGCCGAGGATCGGATAGAAGGCTTATGGCAAAAGATGGTGTGATCGAGGTGGAAGGGCGTGTGGTCGAGGCCCTCCCGAATGCGATGTTCCGCGTCGAGCTCGAGAACAAGCACCTGGTGCTGGCCACCATTTCCGGCAAGATGCGCAAGAATTACATCCGCATTCTGCCCCAGGATCGTGTGGTGCTCGAAATGAGTCCCTATGATCTGAACCGCGGACGGATTACGTACCGGTACAAGTAACAAGGTACACAAGCAAAGGAAAACCATGAAGGTCAGCCCTAGTGTGAAGAGAATCTGCGAGAACTGCCGCGTGATTCGTCGTCACGGCCGCGTCATGGTGATCTGCAAAAACCCACGCCACAAGCAGCGCCAGGGCTGAGCGGATTCCCAGCGGCAACGAACACCAAAGGCGCTGAGTCACAGCCGATAGGCTGAACCCCGGGTGCGCAGGCCCGGGCCGGGAGACCGGAAGACTCGGTGCACGACCTGCGTAGAGCAAAAAGGAATCGCAATGGCACGTCTTGCCGGAGTCGACATCCCCAACGAGAAGCGCATAGAGATAGCCCTCACCTACATCTTCGGTGTGGGGCGTACTCGCGCCAAGGAAACACTTGCCGCGACCGGAGTGAATCCGGACACCCGCGTCAAGGATCTCACGGACGAGCAGCTCATTACGCTGCGTGATTACCTCGAGGGAAACTACAAGATCGAGGGTGATCTGCGTCGTGAGATCGACGCTGATATTCGCCGTAAGATCCAAATCAATTGCTATCAGGGCCAGCGCCACCGCCGGGGCCTGCCTGTGCGCGGCCAGCGGACCAAGACCAACGCCCGCACCCGCAAGGGACCCAAGCGCACCGTCGCCGGAAAGAAGAAGGCGACCAAGTAAGGCCGAATGCGAAGCGGGGATGAGGGTCCCCGATGGTTCGCACTAGCAATCAGTTATTCGTTATTCGTGACAAGGAAACGAGGATCAATGGCAGCAGCAAAGCAGGCCGCGCGCAAGCCTCGTCGTCGGGATCGCAAGTCGGTTCCGGTCGGGCAGGCGCATATCAAGTCAACATTCAACAACACCATCATCTCCATCACCGATCCTTCCGGTGCTGTAGTGGCCTGGGCTTCGGGCGGCGACGTAGGCTTCAAGGGCTCCCGCAAGTCCACTCCTTACGCAGCGGGCATGGCCGCTGAATCCGCAGCCCGCAAGGCCATGGAGCATGGGGTCAAGAAGGTGGATGTCTTCGTCAAGGGCCCGGGTTCGGGCCGTGAGACCGCCATCCGCTCCCTGCAGTCCGCAGGCCTGGAGGTCGGTTCCATCTCGGATGTGACCCCACAGGCACACAATGGCGTTCGTCCTCCCAAGCGCCGTCGCGTCTGAGCACTAGAAAACCCATGAATCCACCCGCGAAGACCGGTGAGTGCACCACCGGTCGGAGCTGAAAGGATAGCAACAGTGCTTATTGCACAGCGTCCGACTCTTACTGAAGAAGTCGTCAATGCCCAGCGCTCCCGTTTCACCATCGAGCCCTTGGAGCCGGGATTTGGGTACACCTTGGGCAATTCCCTGCGTCGTACCCTGCTGAGTTCCATACCCGGTGCGGCTGTGACCTCGGTCCGCATCTCGGGTGCCCTGCACGAGTTCACCACGCTGCCCGGTGTGGAGGAGGACGTCACTGAGATCCTGCTCAACATCAAAGGCATCGTGCTGACCAGCGAATACGACGAGCCTGTGGTGATGTATTTGCGCAAGAGCGGCAAGGGTGAGGCCACGGCCGGGGACATTACCCCGCCGGCAGGCGTCACCGTGGCCAATCCTGATCTGCATATCGCGACCCTGGCCGAGGATGGCGAGCTGGAGATCGAGTTTACGGTGGAGCGTGGGCGTGGATACGTCCAGGCCCAGCTCAACAAGCAGGACAACGATGAGATTGGCCGCATCCCGGTTGATTCCATCTACTCTCCTGTGCTCAAGGTCAGCTACAAGGTCGAGGCCACCCGTGTCGAGCAGCGCACGGATTTCGACAAGCTGATCCTGGATGTGGAGACCAAGCCGGCTATTTCGCCGCGTGACGCGGTGGCGTCCGCTGGGTCGACCCTGGTCGAGCTCTTCGGCCTCTGCCGCGAGCTCAACACCCAGGCGGAGGGCGTAGAGGTCGGGCCCGAGCCTGTGGTGGAAGAAGCCGATCCACAGATGTCCGTGCCGATTGAGGACCTGAACCTGACGCAGCGTTCCTACAACTGCCTCAAGCGCGAAGGAATCCATACCATCGGCGAGCTGGTCTCGCATACCGAGCAGGATCTGCTGGACATCCGCAACTTCGGCATGAAGTCCATCGACGAGGTCAAGGAGAAGCTTGAGGGCATGGGGCTGTCGTTGAAGGCCTCACCGCTGGGCTTCGACACTAATAATCTCGAGGGAGGCACCTTCTTCTCGCCTGACGACGAGTGAGGGATTGCAGCCTTCGTATGAGCGGGCGAGGGGGAAGGGTTCCGTCGCCTGCTGACAGAAATTCCGGGAAGTCGGATGTTCGGGCGTATGCCCACCTGTCCTCCCGGGCCGTAAGGAGATAATCCAATGCCAAAACCTAGCAAGGGCCCACGTCTGGCCTCCAGCCCGGCGCATGAGCGGTTGATGCTGGCCAACATGGCCACCAGCCTCTTCGCCAACGGCCGCATCACGACCACCCTGCCCAAGGCCAAGCGCCTGCGTCCGCTGGCCGAGCGGCTGATCACCTTCGCCAAGCGCGGGGATCTGCCTGCCCGCCGCCGCGTCATGCGCGTCATCCGCGACAAGTCTGTGGTCCATATCTTGTTCACGCAGATCGCTGAGCAAATGCAGCAGCGTGAGGGTGGCTACACACGAATCACCAAGATAGCGCCCCGCCGTGGAGATAACTCCCCGCAGGCCGTGATTGAGCTGGTCACTGAGCCTCTGTCCGCCAAGAAGGCCGTGGTCAAGGAGGCTGAGTCCGCAGCCAAGGTGGCCGCCAAGGACGACAACGCCGAGGCGGCTGCCGCCACTGATGCTGCAGTCGCCGAAGGCGCTGCCAAGGATGCTGTCGACCAGGCTGTCGAGGCCAATGAGTCCGATCAGGACGTGGCTCAGGCCGACCAGGCCGCAGAGGATCTGGAGCAGACCGCTGACAAGGCTGATCAGACAGCAGCCCAGGCTGAGGAAGACGCCGACGTGGCTGACGATGCCGAGAAGGCCGCTGAGTAATCGGTCTTTGTTCTGATGACGGGGTCGGGGAGCATGGCTCTCCGGCCCCGTTTGTCATTGGTGCCAGGGAGGTCTCGATGGAGCATCAGGAAAAGGACATGTCCCTTGTCAGGCTGCGCATGGATCTGGCTTACGACGGCGGCGGCTTCCACGGTTGGGCCCGGCAGCCTGGGCTTCGCACGGTCCAAGGCTGCATCGAGCATGCCCTGTCTCTGATAACTGGAGCCCGCAAATCAGATGGCGAGGTTTCCCATAGTCAAGTCGTCTGGGAGCCAAGACTGGTCGTGGCTGGCAGGACTGACACTGGGGTCCACGCATCTCATCAGGTGGCGCACCTGGACATTCCTGAAGTTGTGCTCGAGGCCTGCAGGGGACATATGGGGGTTGATGGTGTTTTGGCCCTGGAACGCCGTCTCCGCCACCTGTTGCCTGCTGACATCGTGCTGCTAGGGCTCCGAGCTGCTCCCATGGGTTTCGATGCCCGCTTCTCTGCCTTGGAACGCACTTACTTGTATCGGGTCAGCCAGGGGGGTCGGCTGGGGGATCCACGCATGCGGGGTTATGTGCTGGACCTGGAGGGGAGCCTGGATCTGGAAGCTATGAACGAGGCTGCAGTGGAGTGCATCGGTTTGCATGACTTCGGATCCTTCGCCAGGCCGAACCCTGGGGGCACGACCATCCGTAAGGTCAAGGCAGCACACTGGGACCTGGTTCCGACCGTGAATCTGTTCGGTGTTGCCCCGGAGCAGAGTGCCGTCGGATACCTTCCGCCTTTCATGGAGTCCGGGCTGACCGTCTTCCGGATCGTAGCCGATGCATTTGCCCATAACATGGTTCGCTCGTTGGTCGCGGCCTGCATTCAGGTGGGCCTGGGACGCCGGTCCGTGCAATGGTTTGCCGACAAGATTGCCCACCCCTTGCGTGAAGGTTCCACTGGTCCCATAGCTGCTCGTGGCCTGACCCTGGAGCAGGTAGCCTACCCGCCTGATGACCAGCTTGCTGAACGGGCGCAGGCCATCCGTGCCCGCCGTACACTATGACGCACTGGGCTGTTTTGTAGCGACCGTTGACTGCGCCACGCCGTTTGCCAGGTAGGGACTCTGTGGCATAATAGAAAAGTTGTTGTTCGGCAGTGTCGGGCAACGACCATGGTTGAGTGTCCGAGCGGTCTAAGGAGCACGCCTCGAAAGCGTGTGAGGGCAACTCCCTCCGCGAGTTCGAATCTCGCCTCAACCGCCCCCATTGGCCCTGACCCGACGGTCGGGGCCTTTTGTATGTAAATACTGTTGCCGCATCCCCAAGTTGCAGCGGCTAACCCGTGGAGTTGGGTTTCGTTATTGTCGCTGATATGCAGTCCATGGAAGATTGGTTTTGCATGATAACTGAGCATGGCAACCGGTGGATTGGTTGATTTTCAGCTAGAATTGGTCTTCCTTATGCCTGCGTTGGCTATTCAGTCTTAAGCAAATAAAAGACCGTCCAATGCAGAAGGCGATGCGATGGTCAACACCGGGTCGCCTCCTACATTGCACGGGTTCATACCCCCCGCGTTCCTATGGAATGCTCCTATGGAACACGTTCTATAATATCACTGTCTGAACCGATGTCGCCACCGCAAAGTTTCGTGAAATCTGTAGTAAGTACTAATTGATTTGTTTTGCTCGATGATTTGCTTGATGATCTTTGATCACGATTGGTCAGGTTTTGGCCATGCATGGGCAGGGATTGCTTGCATATACGAATGTGGAAACTTATGAGTGAGCGATTGGCGGAACCGGCAGGTCGATGGTCCGCCTTTGCCGTCAATGCTTTGGTGTCTGCAATAGGGCTGACGATGTGGCAGGGTAGCCGAGGTTCATGGCCATGGACAAGTGGGCTACAACCATGTCGATCAGGGCAGATGTGGCCTCTTGGTGGCTTTTCGCGTTCTTGCTGACATCAGTTCGTATGGTGCCAGCGGATCCGTTCAGTTTTCTCCCCACGGCCAGAAGGGACCGGGCCGTATCCATTTCAATCAGGGCAGGAGTAGGAGTCTGTATTCCGTTGGCAGGGTCGGTGGACTCGTCGGGGTGCGCCAGCAGATCAGTGGTGGGATAGACTCCCTGCCTGGGATCGTGCTTGGAGTGGCCGGCCAAAATCTGGGCGGCTGCAGTGTGCGCATCGGCTAGGGTCAGCATCCATGCGGCATCGGTCTTGCGGGCCGCGAGGACCGAGAGTTCGAATCCGGAACGGTCTTCGCCTGTGATGGCCTGATCGGCCAATTCGACGGGCAGCGCCTTGGCCAGCGGATCCAACCGTTGTGCAGCCTGGACCAGTCTGAGTGTAGCCGTTTGACGATTGGCCTGCCCGCCTCGGGATGCTGTCAAAGCCTGGGCTGCGTGCACTGTGGCTTCATCCAGCCTGGCAGGGCATTCGCGGGCCGCTTGGGTCCAGGCCTTGGCTCGGCTGTCTGCCTGATTCTTGTGAAGCTGTTCCGACTGCCGGGCTCGCGTCCATGCCTGTTCGCAGGCAGTGGGGCGGAGATTATCGGGATCGTGCTGACTGACGTGCACCGCTGAAGGTGCGCATCCTGATAGGGTGACAGCCAGCAGAAATACTGCGATGCCGGCCCTCACCCGTCGTGCTGGAATCGTCGGCCGATGACTCGCCCACCCGTGGTATTCAAGAACCGGCAGTGTCTGCATGAAAGGTTAGAATAGTAGGCATTGCAGACTAAAAGAAGCGCAGTCTGAATAACTTCATAGGAGGTCTTGACATGGAACTGGACCTGGCTGAAATTCATCAGCTGGCACACGAACAAGGGATTGATGCCGAGACCTTGGATCAAGCACTGAGCGAGGCTCTTCTTCTGGCATACCAGAAGTCGCCTCACGCAGCCAAACACGCACGGGTGGAGCTTGACGAACGTGCAGGGACTTTTACCATCTGGGCACAGGACGAGATCGCTCGAGAACCCACGCCTGAAGAGCCCGAACCGGGATACGACCTGGGTGAGGAATACGACGACACACCAAAGGACTTCGATCGGCTGGCGGCCTCCACGGCCCGTCAGGTCATCCGCCAGCTCTTCCGTGAGGCCGATGACGAACGAGTCTTCGGAGCTTTCTCGGGTCAGAAGGGCCACCTGATCACCGGAATCGTGCAGCAGGATGCCAGTGATCCCGGCAATGTGCATGTGGCCGTGGATAATGTCGAGGCCATTCTGCCCCGCCGCGAGCAGGTGCCTGGAGAGCATTACCGGCATGGCCAGCGGATCCGTGTCTACGTGGTCAATGTCTCCCGTGGGCTCAAGGGGCCGGAAATCATCGTGTCTCGTTCCCATCCGGAGCTGGTTCGCCGTCTCTTTGAGCGGGAGGTGCCTGAGCTGGTTTCCGGTGCAGTCTCCATCATGGCCATCGCCCGTGAGGCCGGGGCCAGAACCAAGATTGCGGTCCGGGCCAACAGCAAGGGAGTCAATCCCAAGGGTGCGCTGATCGGCCCTGGCGGTGCTCGCGTTCGTGCCGTCATGGAGAATCTGGGCCCTGAGAAGATCGACATTGTGGACTGGTCCAAGGATCCAGCTGAATTCGTGGCTGCGGCCCTGTCTCCAGCTGTAGTCCGCCAAGTGCAGATCGTCAGCGAGTCCAACCGTACGGCCATTGCCTTCATCAAGGATGCCCAGCTCTCTCTGGCAATTGGCAAAGAAGGGCAGAACGCCCGTCTGGCTGCCAAGCTGACGGGCTGGAAGATCGGCATCGAGTCCGAGGAGACCCACCAGCAAAAATTGCGTGAGCTGCAGGCGCAATCGCCTTCGGCTGCTGGTGAAGACGCATGAGAGCAAACATCCGAGGACGCGAGTATGCTGGACCCGGTATCCCGAGTCCGGTGGTTTATGCCGTCGGCCCCGGCACAGAGACGAGGTAACACGATCATGGTCGCACGATGAGACAGGATATGTTCGCCGTCATGAAAGAGTGATCGCGCCGGTCATATGCGCGGTCCGGTAAGGAGAAAGTAAGTGCCCAAAGCACGCGTGTATGAGCTGGCCAAGGAATTTGGCGTAGACAGCAAGACTGTTCTGGCGAAATTGAAGGACATGGGCGAGTTCGTCAAGTCCGCATCCTCCACTGTCGAGGCCCCTGTGGTTCGTCGACTCAAGAATGCTTTCCCTCAGAAGGGTCAGGGCGACGCTGGCCAGGCCGCTGCACGAAATGCCCGCCCCGGCAGCCCTAATCATGGAAGCGGCCAGGGTCAGCATGGCCGCTCGCAGTCCAGCGGCACCAAGCAGCAATCCACACCTGGGCCCAAGCCCGGACAGAACCGTCGGCCCTCGGCTGGTGTCGAGGCGCCACGGGGTCAGCAGCGTCCCGGTGGACACTTCCCCAAGCCTGGTGCTCCCCACGGTAACCGCAACGAGCATGAGCAGCGCAACCAGTCCCGTGGGCCCAAGCCCTCGGCCATGGGCAAGCCCGGCCCCCAGGGCTCGCACAACAACGGTCGTTCCGGCGGTTCCGGGGCTTCGCCAGCACGTCATGGCGCACGTCCGGGAGCATCCACGCCTCGTCCAGGCAACAATCCTTTCAGCCGCAAGCAGGGGATGAAGGCGCCTATGCCTTCAGACATTCCCAGGCCGCACCCCATGGCCAGGCCTACCGTCAACGACTCACGCAGAGGCCGGGGTGGATTCCGCAACGGTCGTGGCGGTCGTACCGGACAGGGCGCCCGTCCAGGGCAGTGGGGCCATAGCCGTCCAGGCCAGCAGACCCATCAAGGTGGCGGCAGCCGTTTCGGTGGCGCTTCGTCAGCACCCTCAGGTGGCTTCCGCGGCGGTTCAGGCCGTGGTGGTCGCGGTCGCGGCGGTGCTGCTGGAGCTTTCGGTCGCCAGGGAGGCAAGTCCTCCAAGGCTCGTAAGAACCGGATGGCGAAGAGGCATGAATTCCAGGAGATGAAAGCACCCGTCATCGGTGGTGTGCGCATCCCCGCAGGGAACGGTCGTACCGTTCAGCTTCGTCAGGGCGCTACCCTGGCTGATCTGGCCGACAAGATCAACGTCAACCCTGCTGCCTTGGTCACGGTGCTCTTCCATCTGGGCGAGATGGCCACGGCCACCCAGTCCCTGGATGAGGCCACTTTCCAGATCCTGGGCGACGAGATCGGATGGAAGATTCGCATCGTCTCCGCCGAGGAGGAGGACAAGGAGCTTCTTCAGCAGTTCGACATCAACCTGGACGAAGAGCGTGAGGACCAGGATGACAAGAACCTGCAGCCCAGGCCTCCGGTGGTCACGGTCATGGGCCATGTCGACCACGGCAAGACCCGGCTGCTGGACACCATCCGCAAGACCAACACGACCACCCAGGAGGCTGGCGGCATCACCCAGCGCATCGGGGCCTACCAAGCCACGGTCACCCTGGACGGTGAGGATCGCAAGATCACCTTCCTGGATACCCCTGGCCACGAGGCCTTTACGGCAATGCGTGCCCGTGGTGCTGAGCTGACCGATGTGGCTGTCCTGGTGGTAGCCGCGGACGACGGCGTTATGCCGCAGACCGTGGAGGCCATCAATCACGCCCAGGCAGCTCATGTGCCCATTGTGGTGGCTGTCAACAAGATTGATGTCGAGGGAGCCAATCCCCAGAAGGTACGCGGTCAGTTGACCGAGTTCGGCCTGGTATCCGAAGAGTATGGTGGCGACACCATGTTCGTCGACATCTCCGCCAAGCTGGGCACCAATGTGGACAAGCTCCTGGAGGCCGTCCTGCTGACTGCCGATGCCGACCTTGACCTTCGGGCCAACCCCGACATGGACGCTCGCGGCGCTACGGTCGAGGCCCGTCTGGACAAGGGCCGTGGAGCTGTGGCCACTGTGCTGGTCCAGCAGGGGACCCTGCATGTGGGCGATGCCATTGTGGCTGGATCAGCCTATGGCCGTGTGCGTGCCATGCTGGACGAGAACGGTCGGCAGATGGATGCTGCAGGCCCCTCCACCCCCGTCCAGGTTCTGGGGCTTACCTCGGTGCCTACCGCCGGCGACCTCTTCCTGGTCGCCCCCGACGATCGCACCGCTCGTCAGATCGCCGAGAAGCGCGAGGCTTCGGCCCGCGCCGCTCAGCTGGCCAAGCGCCGCAAGGTGGTCTCCTTGGAGAGCCTGAAGGAGCAGTTCGCCAAGTCCGAGGTGGACATGCTCAACATCGTCATCAAGGGCGACTCCTCCGGCTCGGTCGAGGCGCTGGAGGACTCCTTGATGAAGATCGAAGTCTCCGACGAGGTCGGAATTCAGGTCATCCACCGGGGCGTGGGCGCCATCACCCAGAACGACGTCAACCTGGCTACGGTCGACAAGGCCGTCATCATCGGCTTCAACGTAAGGCCCAACAGGCAGGTCCAGGATCTGGCAGACCGCGAGGGCGTGGAGATCAAGTACTACTCGGTCATCTACAACGCAATCGAGGACATCGAGGCCGCGCTCAAGGGCATGCTCAAGCCGGAATACGAGGAGGTTACCACCTCCCACTCCGAGATCCGCGAGATCTTCCGCTCCTCCAAGTTCGGCAACATCGCGGGCGTTATGGTCCAGGATGGCACCGTCAAGCGGGGCACCAAGGCTCGAATCGCCCGCAACGGGGTGGTCACTGTCAACGACCTGGAGATCTCCTCCCTGCGCCGGTTCAAGGACGACGTCAACGAGGTATCCGAAGGCTACGAAGCTGGCATCAACCTGGGCTCCTTCAATGACATCGAGGTGGGTGACATCATCGAGACCTACGAGATGCAGGAAGTGGAACGCAAGTAGAGCCTGTTGACCATCCGACCACATGTCGGAGGGTCCGTGGCAATCCGCCCCGGTCTGGGTACTCCCTGGCCGGGGCGGATGTCCATGAATGCGATGATTGGTCATGGACGGTTCGAGAAAGGAATCATGATGGCTGGAAATCCCCGCGCTGTACGCATAGCGGCCCTGATACAACGGGTCGTAGCCTCTGCGCTGGAGTCCCAGATGCACGACAAGCGCCTGGCAGGGGTCACCGTCACTGAGGTTCGGGTCACCAACGATTTGCAGATAGCCAAAATCTATTGGACCCAGCTGGGTCGGTCGGGCCATGAGGCCGGGGAGCGCAAGCGCGCCCAGCAAGCCCTGCGGCAGGCCTCTGGCAGGCTGCGCACCCTGGTCGGTGCCCGGGCCGGTCTGCGTCTGACGCCTACGCTGCGCTTCATCTACGATGAGGTGCCTGCCGAGGCGACCGAGATTGAGGATGTGCTGACCGCAGCCCGTCACCGGGACGAGGCCATGGCCAAAGCCCGGGTCAATGCCAGCTATGCCGGCGACCCCGATCCATACAGGCATGACGACGAGGAAGAGGCCGATGGGTCGGACTCCGTCCCTGATGAACCTGCGGCAGAGGGTGCGGATGAAACCGACCGTTGAAGGCATCGGTGGGGCAGAGGCTTACGAGTCGTCTGATGGTATGGAGTCCGGCACCGGTGAACCGACCTCGGGCATCATCCTTGTTGACAAGCCGAGCGGTGTGACCAGCCATGACGTGGTGGCTGCAGTTCGTTCTGGCCTTGGCATGCGTCGCGTAGGCCATGCCGGAACCCTGGATCCCATGGCCACTGGTCTGCTGGTCATAGGGTTCGGCCAGGCCACGCGCCTGCTGACGGTCATCGTCGGCCATGATAAAACCTATAGAGCCACTATTCGCCTGGGACTGGGCACCACCACGGACGACGCGGACGGTGATTTGCTGCCGGTGCGTCCTGGAGCTGCGCAGAGGGTGGATGAGCTGACAGCCCAGGATCTGCAGGATCTGATTGATCGCTGCTTCACCGGCTGCATCGACCAGGTGCCTGATGCATTCTCTGCCATCAAGGTCAAGGGCAAGCGAGCTTATGATCTGGCTCGCGCAGGCCAGGAGGTCAAGCTGGAGCCCCGACGCATTCGGATTGCATCCTTCAATCTGCTTGACTTTCGCCGTGTGGCTTTGCCCGATCAGGGAGTCAAGGTGGTCGATGTGGATGTTGAGGTGTCCTGCTCCAGCGGCACCTACATCCGCGCCCTGGCTCGCGATCTGGGCGAACGCCTGGATCTGGGCGGTCACTTGACGGCCCTGAGAAGGATTCGAGTGGGTCCATTCGACCTGGAGGATTCCGACCTGGCATCCAGGGTTCTGGGCGGTCATGTGGTCCCTCACACCTACCGGAACCGCCAAGGTCAGACGGTTGTTCGCAGTCGCATGGTCCTGGACCGCAACCGGCAGGCGATGTTGGATGGCTCGCTTGACCTGGTGCAGGCGGCACGCATGAGCATGCCCGTTCTGAACCTGGATGCCGACCAGGCCGTCAGAGTCTCCAACGGCGGATTCTTGGATCTGCCCGTCACTGGGCCCACAGCTGCCCTGGCAGGGTCTCAGGGCAAGCAGCGGCTGGCTGCTATCCTGGCGCCCGGTTCACGAGGCGGGGCCAAGCCGGATGTGGTCTTCCACCCCGAGGCCTGAGTGCGTAGGTTCGTGTTTAGCTCCAGGGTCTTGCCAGGGTGCGCCGGTGGGAATACAGTGCTTAAGGAATTTTCGGTGCCCGGGTTCGGGGACCGCCATGACTAAGTGATGGGAAGCGGATGAAGGTCAGCCAGGTCAGCCCGGACGAGTCGGGCATTGTCAGGTGGCCGGGAACCTTGGGGGCCCGGTCCAGCGTGGTCACCATCGGTGTCTTCGATGGTATGCACCGGGGTCATCAGGCCCTACTGCGCCGGGTGGTCGAGCTCGCTGCCAAGAATCAGGATCGGCCCATGGCCCTGGTCTTCGACCCAAGTCCCAAACTGGTTCATAGCTACGCTGACGGCCATGACATGACCGAACCGCCCCTGGACCTGATTCGCCATGACCCTGATCAGATCATGCCTCTGGAGGAGCGCCTGAGGCTGATGGCCCAGATGGGGCTGGATCAGGTTGTGGTGGTCCGATACACGCTGGCCTTTGCAGCCAAGTCCTATCGATTCTTCCTCAAGCAGCTTACCGAACAGCTGGCCATGCGAACGCTGGTTCTGGGCAGCGATGCGCAGATGGGCGCAGGGCGGGTCGGTGATATCAAGGCGATTGGCGATCTGGCAGACACAGGACTGTTCAACCTGGAGGTAGTGGACGACCAGGGACCCGGCGACTGCACACTGCCTGACGCTGACGGCCTGGAGCGACGTCGTGTACGAGCCTGGAGCAGTTCCCACCTTCGGCAGTTGATCCTGGACGGCGATGTGGGTGCGGTCCTGGATATTCTGGGCCGGCCGCACATGGTTCAAGGCACAGTGGTCCATGGGGAGCAGCGGGGTCGCCGCTTGGGATTCCCGACTGCCAATCTTGCTCCCGACAGCCAGGGGATGATGCCCGCAGATGGAGTCTATGCAGGCTGGCTGGTTGACCTGGGTCTGCCTACGGATCCTATGGCGACGCCGGAGGGACGGGAGGGGCGGCTGGCTCAGGGTTCGCCCTGGCGGATGCCTGCCGCCATCTCCATCGGCACCAAGGAGACCTTCCTGGCTCCTGGCCAGAAAATGCCAAGAATCCTGGAGGCCAATGCCGTCAGGTCGGATTGGGTGGACTTGTACGGTCACCGGGTCCGGGTGGAATTCCTCAGCCGTCTGCGCGGTCAGAAACGGTATGCGGGCGAGAAGCCCCTCAAACGACAGCTGGCCCTGGATGCCGATCGCACCCTGGAGCTGACCAAGGCTGCAGGAAGAGTGTTTTCCGTCAACTGAAGACTGTAGGAACCTTGGAACTCACAGCCCTCGGAAGTGGCTGAAAAACTCCCTGGTTCGCGGATTCTCAGACTCGTCCATGACCTCTTGCGGCGTTCCGTTCTCGGCGATGACACCGTCCAGCAGCAGGACAACCCGGTTGGCCGCATGATGGGCGAAACTCATCTCGTGGGTGGCCATGAGAATAGTGGTGCCTCCGGCGGTCAGCTCCGAGACCATGGCCAGGACCTCACCTACCAGCATGGGGTCCAGGGCTGAGGTGATCTCATCCAGCAGGAGCAGTTCCGGGTCGGTCATCAGGGCTCGGACGATGGCCACCCGCTGCTGCTGGCCGCCTGAGAGCTGATCGGGGTAGGCTCCGGCTTTCTTCTTCATGCCGATTCGATCCAGCAGTTCCAGGGCCCGTTCCCTGGCCTGGTCCTTGGGCATGCCATGAACCTTGATGGCCCCCAAGGTCACGTTTTTCAGGACGTTCATGTGGGGAAAGAGGTTGAACTGTTGGAAGACCACGCCGATTCTGGCCCGACAGGCATCCTGGTTGATCCTTGGATCCGTGATGTCGGTGCCGCCCAGCCATATCCGTCCATCGTTGACGGTCTCCAACAGGTTGATGCACTTCATCAGGGTGGACTTGCCCGACCCGGAGGGACCCAGCAGGGCCACGGTTTCATGAGGCATGATGGTCATGGAAATGCCGCGCAGGACCTTGTTGCCCCCAGGGTAGGTCTTTCGCACGTCCTCCAAACGGAGCACCGGTTGGTTCTGATCGGCGCCTGCCTGTTCGCTCATACCATGCCTCCGCTCTGTTCGCGCTTGCGCAGCCGGTTGGAATACCAGTCGTTGAGAAGAATGAAGGGGACCGAGGTGGCGATGAAGAGCACTGAGGCCACCACGTAAGGGGTGAAGTTGTAGGAGGTGGCCACGATGATCTGGGCCGCCCTGACCGCGTCGACGGCTCCCAGAACCGAGATCAGCCCGACGTCCTTCTGCATGGAGATGAAGTCGTTCATCAGTGCCGGAGCCACCTTGCGCAGAGCCTGGGGGATGACGACCAGACGCATGGTCTGCCCCGAGGTCAGGCCCAGTGAGCGTGCTGACGCCCTTTGGGAGGGGCCGACGTCCTGGAAGCCGGCCCTCAGTACCTCGGCGATGTAGGCCGAATAGGAAAGGATGACCGCCACGGTGCCCAGTAGAGCTGCCGGAATCCGGTTGAAGATGGCCAGTCCGGGAATGCCGAAGCCAATCAGGTAGAGGACCACAATCATGGGGATGCCCCTCATGATTGTGGTGTAGATCTGGGCCAGCACCCGCAGGGGAAAGAGCAGCGGGTTCCGGCTGGTGCGAATCATGGCCAGGAGGGTGCCCAGCAGGGCCACGCCGATGACCGCGAAGAAAAGGACCTCCAGATTGAGCCAGAGCCCCTGGAGGACCTTAGGGAAGGCTTTCGCGAAGTAGGCGCCGGAGAAAAACGACTGCTTGACTCGGGGCCAGCCGGGTGAGGCGTGCAACCCAAGGGCGATCAGCAGGGCCAGTACAAGCGTGCTGGCGATGCTGATCGCCACGGAGCGCAGATTCTGTCGACGGCCATAGCGTTCCCGTTCCCGTTGAATATCGCTGACCGCGTCCTGTGCCGAGGTGGCCATGAACGACAAGGTTTCCTTTCTTCTCTCAGCCCAGGGTGGGCAGGGAGGTGTAGACGTGCAGCCACTGCTTCTGCAGCTTGTCCAGTGTCCCATCCTTCTTCAGGGTGGTGACAGCCTTGGAAGCGGCCGAGGTCAGCTTGGACCCCTTGGGCAGAACTATGCCCATGCCCTCCGGGTCCTGCGAGCCCTTGATCTGCCCGAGAATCTTGGCGTTCTTGACCTGCCCGGAATCGACCATGGTTACGGCTGAAGGGGTGTCCACGACAAGCGCGTCGATCTGATTGGCATCCAAGGCCTGTGACGAGGCCACGTCGTCGTTGAAGGTGTCGATGTCGGGTTTGACCAGCTTGTGGGCCATCTCGTAGGAGGTGGAGCCGACCATGGCGCCTATCTTGGCGTCCTTGATTTGGGCCAGGGAGGTGGCGGAGGCATATGGGGAGTTGTTTCTGACCACCAGTGACTGGGTGGAGTTGTAGTAGCTGGGAGTAAAGTCGACAGCTTGCCGGCGTTCAGGGGTGATGGAGAATTGCTGGATGTTCAGGTCGTAGTCCTTGCTTCCCGGGGCGATGGCGGCATCGAAGGTGGTCCTAGTCCAGGTGACGTGTGCCTTGTCGAATCCCATTTTCTCTGCTACTGCATAGGCCACGGCAGCCTCGTAACCTTTGCCGGATTCGGGCTTGTTGTCCTGCACGTAGGGGGCGTAGGCCGGGTCTCCAGTGGCAATGGTCAGGGTGCCGGGATTGATGGTCTGCTGGGTGATGTCCTGCTTGGCCGCTGACTGCCCGCTGTTGCTCGATGAGGAGCCACAGGCCGCGCCGGCCATGAGCGTGACTGTCGTGAGTGCGGCCGCCGTCAGCCTGCGTATGGTTTTCCTGGTGAAGATGGTCATGCTGATCTGCTCCTCGCGATGATGATGGGTGTCGGTCTTCCGGCGACTCCATCCTAGTCCGGCAGGTTAACGAGTCGGCAGGTGAACGCCATATGGTGCGATAGGGGACCAGCGGCCACTTTTCAGACCAGCCCCAGAGCCTCCAGAGCCTCGGCAAGATAGGTGACTTCGATCACTTCCAATCCCTGAATGGGCTTTCGACCTCCTGAATGTCGGTCGGGCGGGACCAGCGCCCGGGTGAATCCCAGGCGAGCGGCTTCTTGCAGCCGGTGGTTGAGCTGAGGCACAGGCCTGACCTGTCCTGTCAGTGATATCTCGCCCATGGCACAGGTGGTGCGCAGGATGGGCCGGGACTTGGCTGCACTGGCCAGGGCGGCCACGATTGCCAGATCGCATCCGGGCTCCTTGGCCAGCCCGCCAGCGATGGTGGACACATATAGGTCTCGTGTCAGCAGGTTGACCCGGCCGTGGCGGTAGAGCACCGCGGCCAGCATGGCCAGGCGGTTGGCATCGATTCCATTGGTGTTGCGGCGGGGAGTGGGCAGAACCGAGGAGGTGACCAGAGCTTGGATTTCGATGGGTAGGCTGCGGTGGCCATCCAAGGTAAAGGTCACGCAGGTGCCCTCCACCTCCTGCCCGGCCGTGGACAGGAAGAGCCCAGTGGGATCGCTGACCTCTTCGATACCCTGCTCGCCCATGTCGAAGCAGCCCACCTCGTCGGTGGGGCCGAACCGATTTTTGACGGCTCTCAGCAGGCGTAAAGCGGTCTGGGAATCGCCCTCGAACTGGCAGACTACATCGACCAGATGCTCGAGGGTGCGCGGCCCGGCTATGGATCCGTCTTTGGTCACGTGGCCTACCAAAAGGATGGGGATATCGTGCGACTTGGCCATGTCGATCAGGCTGATGGCTACCTCGCGTACCTGGGTGGAGCCCCCGGAGATGCCGTCGACCTGGCTGGAGACGATGGTCTGGGCGGAGTCCACAATGGCCAGTGCCGGCTTCTCGCGCTCGATCAGCCCCAGCACCGTGGCCAGGTCGGTCGTCGAAGCCAGCAGCAGTGAATCCTTGAGCGCTCCCACCCGACTTGCCCGCATTCGCACCTGAGCCTGGGACTCCTCGCCGGATATGTAGAGCACCTTGTCTTCCTGGTCGCCCAGGTCGGCTACACGGCCAGCGGTCTCCAGCAGGAGGGTGGACTTACCGATGCCCGGTTCGCCGGCCAAGAGGATGACCGATCCTGGTACGATGCCTCCTCCCAGGACCCGATCGAACTCCTCGAATCCTGTGGGAATACGCTTTACCTGGTCCGTGCCTACGCGGGTGATGGGCCGGGCCAGGCCGTTCTTCGGGGGCGCAGGCGCCGTATGGCTGCCGCCGGAGGTGGACAGACTCCCGCCTGCGCCTACGACACGGGCTTCGTGGAATTCCTCGATGGTTCCCCACTGGCCGCATTCAGGGCAGCGTCCGAACCACTTGCCGCCGGTCCAGCCGCATTCCGTGCATACGTATTGCGTCGTCGTCTTGGCCATACCTGCACGCTATCGGGATTCAGGGACGAGGAGCTGGGCTTTTACGTCATCTTCGCAGTGCCGACACCCTGTGCATGAGAGAATGGAGGTATGGCTGAGAATCCTTCTGCACCCGTGTCCTCTTCCTCTGACTCCTCCGCGCATGCCAAGCAGCGCCGTCGACGGATCGGTCTGGTCATCGCCCTGGCGGCGGTGGTGGTCCTGGTGCTCCTATCGGCTTTCGTCTGGCCCCACTGGGCGGTGCGCAGTCAAGAGCCCGTTGCCGAGGCCTCGGCTTCCGCCTCCTCACAGCCCTCGCAAGCCAGCAGTCCCAAGGCCAAGGCGGTTCCCCTGCCTGATTCGGCTTCCGAGCTGCTCAAGGCAATGCCTGATACGGTGGGCGAGTTCGCCCGCGTCAAAGCGGATTCCGACAGCGAGTGGAGCACCCGTACACCTATTGAGGAGTACAACCTGGTCTACTCATCCGGCAAGTCGGGCGGGGACGTGACCCTCCACCTGGCTCAGTGGTCCAGGAGCGAAGATGCCAAGGCGCTCTATGACAGCCAGTCCACGGGCATGTCCGGCAAGGAGCTGGCCTCGGGCAATGTTCGCAGCGGCGGCACGGTCACCGGATCCTACCTGGAGAAGGCGGATGGCGACGACGAGCACAAGGCCCTGGTCATCTGGCAGAATGATACGGTGGTTTTCCGCGCCCAGGGTCAGCGGACTGCGCTGGAGGCTTTTTACAAGGCCTTTCCGCTCTAGTCGTCCCGCAAGCGGTGTACGATAAGCAAGTTGGACACTTCCAGGTAACTAAGGATCGGAGGCTCGGATGGGTTCTGTCATCAAGAAGCGCCGCAAGCGGATGAGCAAGAAGAAGCACCGCAAACTGCTGCGCAAGACTCGTCACCAGCGCAAGTAGCTTTATGACTTATGGCCCATCAGGGTCAACGAAGCCCCCCGCATCGAATGGACGCGGGGGGCTTCGTGTATATCATCGCCGGTCAGCGTGGCCAGCCGGATGCCTCCAACCAGTAGGGGAGGGGATGATTGCTGACGCTCACTTGTTGGCGTTGGTCATGACCCGGGGCCCGTTGGGGTCGCCCACGATGACTGTGTCAACCATGTTGAGGAAGAGGCCGTGTTCCACGACACCCACGGTGGTGATCAGGTCCTGGGCCAGATCCTGCGGGTGCTCGATCCGATCCAGATGCAGATCGATGATGTGGTTGTGTTCGTCCGTCAGAACCGGCTGTCCCTGGCCGTCCAACCGCAGTACTGGGTTATAGCCGCGTTCCTTGAAACGATCCAGGACGTGGCGCTCGCCGAAGGGGATGACCTCCACAGGCAGCGGGAAGCGGCCAATGGTGTCGACCACCTTTGACTCGTCCACAATCCAGACGATCCTTCTGGAGTTGACGGCTACAATCTTCTCCCAGAGCAGGGCTGCGCCGCCGCCCTTGATGCCGTTGAAGTCCTTGTCGACCTCGTCGGCCCCGTCGATGGTGACATCGATGTGATCAACCTGGTCGATGTCGACGATGCGGATTCCGTAGCCTTCAGCCTGCTCCTTGGTCCGCCGGGAGGTGGTCACGCCGGTGAACTCCAAGCCCTCTTCCTTCACGCGCCGTCCCAGTTCATCCACAAAGAACCGGACCGTGGATCCGGTGCCCAGTCCGGCGGTCATGCCGTTCTCGACCAGCTTGGCCGCCTCGATGCCGGCGGCCTTCTTCAGTCTGTCCTGCTCGGTCTTGTCCATACACGCTCCTTCATGCCCGCATGCGCTCAACTGCTGATGTCTGCGGGTCTTGTTGATTCAGGTTCATTCCAGTCTAGACGATGGCCCCTGACGGTCCATGAGCCGTTCAATCCTCCACTTCGATGGCGTGCAGGCGGAAAGGAGACTCCTGAATGGTCAGGTAGCCGTCAGGATCGATGTCTGCGTCTATATCGATGCTCCCGACGATATGCAGATCCTGTCCTGTGAACATGCTGCTGCCGGATGGGGGCGGCGTGATGCGGATGCGACCGCTGGCTCTCAGTCCCCGGGCGCCGGAGCTCTTGGTCTCTTGGTCAGCCGTGTCGGTATCTGAGGTGTCCTTGAAAGCAGGCGCGAGTTCGTCTTCCTGACCATCGGCTATGTCGGGGTCGGGTGTGCCATTGATGGCCTCTTCGCCTGGATCCGTTACTGTGGATTGGCTTTCTTCGATATCCCGCGTCTTTGGCGACTGGGGGGAAGTTGCTTCCACAGATTCAGCTTCTACAGCGGTCTCGGCCAGGTCTTGCTGCTCCTCCTGGTCCAGGCCGACCTTCTTGCGGCCCAGTTTATCCAGAACTTGGGGTCCTCCGTCCAGTTCAGCCTTGACTGCGGGCGGCACTTGCGTGCCCTTGGCATAGGGAGAGGCCAGCAGCGAACGCCAGCCCTCGATGGGCAGACAGCCTTCCCGTTCGCCCTTGCCTGCAGCTGTGGCGTAGCCGCGGGCCAGAGTGTCCACTTTCTCGTTGAAGGTGTCGCCGGCGTGGCCCTTGACCCAGACAAACCTGACCGATCCCGGTCGTGCTTGGATCTCCTGGTCGATGGCTTCGATCAGGGGGCGGTTCTTCACCGGCTTGCCCTGGGAGTTCTTCCAGCCCTTCTTCTTCCATCCGGGCACCCAGGTGGTGGAGCAGTTGATGGCGTATTGGGAGTCGGTTTCGATGACTAGCGGGCGCTCGCCTGGGTGGGCGCGCAACGCCTGCAGCACGGCACATAGCTCGCCAATCTGATTGGTGCCGTTGCTGGCGCCGCCTGCATCTGCGTCGCCGCCCTCGTGATCGGCCCAGGCCCAGCCCATGGGGCCATTGGGGTTGCTCAGTGCGCTGCCGTCGGTCGAGACGACTAGGTTCTTGTCATTGGTCATGGCTCCAGCCTAGACAGACAGATAGAAAGCACCCGTGCCTGCGATGAGTACTGCGGGCAGGTGCATGCGGTCTTGCCTGGAACTCAGCTCAGGGCCTTGGCGACCACCTTGTCGGCATCGTCCAGAACCTGGTCCAGGGCCTCAGGCGAAACGAAGGATTCCGCATAGACCTTGTAGATGTTCTCGGTGCCAGAGGGGCGGGCAGCGAACCAGTTGTTCCGGGTAGTCACCTTGATGCCCCCGATTTTGGCCCCATTGCCTGGAGCCTCCGTCAGCTTGGCAGTGATGGGTTCGCCGGCCAGTGTGGAGGCCGTCACATCGTCGCCGTTCAGCTGGACGAACTTCTGCTTCTGCTCCAGTGTGGTCGGGGTGTCCACCCGCTTGTACCAGCTTTGGCCGAAGCGCTCCACCTGCTCCTGGTGGAGCTGGGCCGGATTCTTGCCGGTCTTGGCTGTGATTTCAGCAGCCAGGAGGTCGGGGATCAGCCCGTCCTTGTCGGTTGTCCAGACATGGCCGTCCCTACGAAGGAAGCTCATTCCGGAGCTCTCCTCGCCGCCGAAGGCCACCTCGCCCTTGAAGAGGGGGTCGACAAACCACTTGAAGCCCACAGGTACCTCGATCAGCCTGGCACCGATGGATGCGGCCACGCGGTCGATCAGGGAGGAGGAGACCAGGGTCTTGCCGATGCCGGCACCATGGGGCCATCCGGGACGGTTGCCCGAGAAGAGGTATTCCACACAGACGGCGATGTAGTGGTTGGGATTCATGACCCCGGTTCCTGGACAGACGATGCCATGCCGGTCGGCGTCCGGATCGGTGCCCCCCACCAGGTCGTAGGAGTCCCAGGCTCCGGCGTTGAGGCGATCCACCAGCCCCTTCATGGCATAGGGGGAGCTGGGATCCATGCGGATCTTCCCATCGTGATCGATGGTCATGAACCGCCAGGTCGGATCCACCTCCGGGTTGACGACACCAATGTTCAGGCCGTACTTTTCATTGATCAGCGGCCAGTAGTTGATTGAGGCGCCGCCCAGCGGGTCGATGCCCAGACGGACTCCGGAGGATCTGATCAGATCGAAGTCGATGACATTGCCCAGGTCGGTCACGTAATGCTCCCGGTAGTCGAAGCGCTCCACCAGGTCGGATTTGATGGCATCCTCAAAAGGAATCCGCTTGACCTGCCTGTAGTCGCCCAGGAGCTCGTTGGCCCGTTGGGCGATGGCGTTGGTGGTTTCGGCCGGAGCCGGACCGCCTGTGGGCGGGTCATACTTGAATCCGCCATCGGTGGGCGGGTTGTGGGAGGGAGTGACCACGATGCCGTCGGCCAGATCCTCGCCGGAGAAGCGCTGGGTGCCGTCAGCCGCCCGGTTGTGTGTCAGGATGGCCTGGGAGACGGTGGGTGTGGGAGTGTAGTCATCATTGGCATCGATGCGCACCCGTACCCCGTTTGCGGTCAGGACCTCGATGGCCGTCTTCCAGGCGGGAAGGGAAAGAGCGTGGGTATCACGGCCCAGGTAGAGTGGTCCAGTAATCCCGTCCTTGGTGCGCTGTTCGGCTATGGCCTGGCTGATAGCCACGATGTGGGCCTCGTTGAAGGAGGTGGTCAGGGCTGAGCCGCGATGCCCAGAGGTGCCGAAGGACACCCGCTGGGAGGGAATTGAAGGGTCGGGGATGAGATCGTAGTACCTGCCGATCAGATCGTCGACGTTGATCAAATCTTCTGGGCTGGCAGGCTTGCCCGCATTCTGTGCTGTCATGGCTCCCATCATGCCACCCCGGCATGAGAAAGCGGACAGATGGGCAATAGGCTCTTTCGGTCTCAGTCGGACTGGGGCACCCGCACGTCCAGGGCCTGACGCTCCACGCTGAGTGCGATGTGGCAGGTCTCGCCCAGAATGTCTCCGTCCACCTGAGCCAGGGCCGGCTTCTCCAGGCGGATCTCCGCCTTGGTCCCCTGTAGCTGGACGATGGTGGAGTTGGTCGACAGGGGGCTCTGGCTGGTCTTGCGGGTTATGGTCTGATGCATCACGTCCCCGAAGAGGTTGGCCCAGCCGATCAAGCCGGCGGAGGTGTCGATGATCTCAAAGTCCAGGATGCCGTCATCGTAGGAGGCATCGGGCATCAGGGAGAATCCTGGAATCTCCCCGCAGTTGCCGGCCATGAAGGTGCGGAAGGTCACTGATGTGTTGGTCTGCGTGACCTGGTCGGGCCGGGTGATGGAGATGTCGGCCGTGTACTTGGGTGCGAACAGATGCTTGGCGCCACTGATGAAGTAGGCCAGCCAGCTGACCGTCTTCTTCAGATTAGGGTCGGTGTCGTCAATCATCAGAGCATCGAAGCCGATGCCAGCGATGATCAGGAAAGCGTGACCACGACCTTGCTCCTTACTGTCTGCGTCAAGGAGGGTCATGCGGCCCACATCCACCTGGGTGGACCCGTGCGAGGTGGCCACGGCCAGGGCGGCGTCCAGATCGCCTACTGGAATGCCCATGTTCCGTGCGAACAGGTTTCCGGTCCCGATTGGGATGATGCCCATGACATGATCGCTGGAAGCCATGGCGCTGGCTACGGTGCGTACAGTCCCGTCCCCGCCCACGGCAACGACTACGTTGGCCCCACGCTCCAGTGCCATGCGGGCGCAGGCCCTGCCGTCCCGATCCAGCTGGGTTTCGATGAAGCTGAATTCGCGGATGCCCTTGTCTCGGCAGTATTGCTGGATGCGTTCGCGGGCGGCAGCAGCCTGGGGTTTGGAGGGGTTGATGACGAAGGCGTAGCTGAGCTGGTCGTCGTCCCGGGCCAGTATCTGCATGGCGAACTTGTGCCGTCTTTGGGCGCGGACGATCAGCACCACCGCAGTGACGGCAATGGCCGCCGCTGCCAGGATGGCGAGGATGACGACCGCTGGAATTGGCATGACTCCATTTTGCGCGCCCTGCCGACTCGAATCTTCTGGGTGTGTCCGACGTGAACGAACCCTCTACAGCAATCACGCTCACAGTATGAGTTGATTGAGTAGTGAAAACCGTAAAGTTAAGATGGCACTCGGTCCATGTGGTCCCTTCGGTCTGGAGTTGCAACGGCTTCGTGCGCTGGAAGTCCGGGAAAGCCCGGGGGTATGGGAAGAGGAGGCAGGCATGGATAAATACAAGAGCGTGTTCGACATCATAGGTCCCATCATGATTGGACCCTCCAGCTCGCACACAGCCGGGGCCGTGGCCATTGGTCGGGTTGGCCACATCCTTGCCGGGGGTGTTCCGAGTCGTGCTGATGTTCATTATTATGATTCTTTCGCTCGCACGCACAGCGGCCACGGTACCGACTACGCCATCATCAGCGGCCTGCTGGGTTTTGCGCCGGATGACCCCCGGGTGCCTGATGCGATTGGCATCGCCCGCGGGCAGGGCATGGATCTGACCTTCCACGAGGAGGACGAACCCAGTCCCATCGACCATCCGAATACCGCTGTCCTGGATTTGCGGGGGCCAGCCGGTCGGGTGATCTACGCAGCTTGTTCCATCGGGGGCGGAACCATTGAAGTACGGCGTATCAACTTGGACGGCTGCCAGATCACTCCTCCAGGGCTTCTGCCCATCCTGCTGGTGGAAGTGGATGAATCCGAAAAGGGCGCAGATCGGCGATTGGAGCGCATACGCGATCTGCTTCGAGAAGAGGGTGTGACCAAGCAGACCAGGTATGAGCCCGAGGGTCCGGCCGGCATGGCGGTGTACGAGTTCGATTTGGACAATCCGCTGTCCGCGCAGCGGCAGAAGCAGATCGCGGGTCACTCGTCCCGGATGATGTATATCGACTAGGAGGCATGGCGCATGTTCACTTCGATTGCTGAACTCGTGAGTATGGCCGAAGAGCGTGGATCGTCGATATCTGAAGTGGCCATCGACGAGGAGGTGCGACGTTCGCACCAGACCCGTGAGCAGATCTGGGCAAGAATGGCCAGGAATCTGCAGGTCATGCAGGCTGCTGTTGCCAGGGGGTCCCAGGGCGATGGCGTGTTTTCCAAGACTGGGCTGAGTGGTGGCCAGGCGGCTCTGCTGGAGCATTATCGGAAGACGCGAACCAGCCTGAGCGGCGATGCCATGCTGCAGGCCGTTGAGGCCGCCATGGCTACCAATGAGGTCAACGCGGCCATGGGCATCATTTGTGCGACTCCTACCGCCGGCTCTTCGGGCACTCTGCCCGGCGTGCTCACAGTGCTCAGGAATCGAATGGGGCTGGATGACGACGGGTTGATTCGCTGCCTGTTCACGGCAGGGGCTTTCGGTCTGGTTACCGCCAACAAGGCGATGATTTCCGGAGCTACAGGCGGTTGTCAGGCCGAAGTGGGCAGCGCATCCGGCATGGCTGCCGCTGCAGCGGTTGAGGGTGCTGGAGGCGATCCCGATGCCTGCGCCCAGGCCTTCGCCATCGCCATGAGCAATCTGCTGGGCCTTGTCTGCGATCCCGTGGCCGGCCTGGTGGAGGTGCCTTGCGTAAACCGCAACGCCATCGGCACTGCCAACGCTTTGATTGCTGCTGATATTGCCTTATCGGGTGGTGTCAGCAGAATCCCGCCCGATGAGGTCATCGCAGCCATGAAGTCCATCGGCGAGAGCATGCCATCCTCACTGAGGGAGACTGGCATTGGCGGGCTTGCGGGCACTCCCACCGGCAAACGGTTCCGCAGGACTGTATTCGGCAAGTGATGCGGGGCAGCTGTATATAAAAGACGGATGGTTTCCGTCCGCCTTCCTGCCTCGGCTGCTCCCCCTGGCTGGTCGGCGGCGGTCGGGCCGGTTGCGACAGAGGCCATAAGGCTTGGGAAGAGTTGTGCGGGGCCGGTTTTCGTGTCCCCCGAAAGTCATAGAATTCAGATATGTTAGATATCAGGTTCATTCAGGAACATCCGGATGTTGTCCGTGAATCACAGCGTAAACGCGGCGAATCGGTCGAACTCGTCGACGAAGTGCTGAAGGCGGACAGCGAGCGCAGGGCGGCGCTCCAGGATTACGAAAGCCGCAGGGCCGAGCAGAAGTCGCTCGGCAAGCGCATGGGTTCGGCCTCTCCTGATGAGAAAGCCGACCTTCTGGCCCAGACCAAGAGTCTGTCGGACAAGGTGAACGCCTGCAAGGCAGCCTCTGACGAGGCCAACGCCAGGTACACCGATCTGATGTGGAAGTTCAGCAACGTAGTGGAGCCTGAGGCGCCCGAGGGCGGCGAGGATGATTACGTGGTGGTCAAGAAGGTCGGCACTCCGCGCGACTTCGCCAAGGAGGGTTTCGAGCCCAAGAACCACTTGGACCTGGGCGTTGGCGTGGCTGGTATCGACATGCGCAGGGGCGTCAAGGTCTCCGGATCCAGATTCTACTTCCTGCGCGGTGATGTGGCCCGGTTGGAGATTGCCATGCTGACCATGGCTGTGGACCAGGCCATGGAGCATGGATTCATTCCTACGATCACCCCCACTTTGGTCCGGCCCGAGGTCATGGCCGGCACCGGCTTCCTGAACTCCCATGCCGACGAGATCTATCGTCTGCGTGAGCCTGACGACCAGTATCTGGTGGGCACCTCCGAGGTCTCCCTGGCCGGTATGCACGAGGACGAGATTCTGGATTTGAGCAAGGGTCCGCTGCGTTACTGCGGTTGGTCCAGCTGCTACCGGCGAGAGGCTGGTTCTGCCGGCAAAGACACCATGGGCATCATCCGCGTCCACCAGTTTGACAAGGTGGAGATGTTCGTCTACTGCAAGCAGGAGGACTCCCGCGACCAGCACAAGCAGTTGTTGGCCATGGAGCAGGAAATGCTGGCCAAGGTGGACGTGCCCTACCGGATCATCGACACCGCTGCAGGAGACCTGGGATCCTCGGCTGCGCGCAAGTTCGATTGCGAGGCCTGGGTGCCCACCCAGGGTCGCTATCGGGAACTTACGTCAACCTCCAACTGCACCGAGTATCAGGCCCGCCGCCTCAACGAGCGCGAGCGGCTGGAGGACGGCTCCACGCGCCCTGTCAGCACCCTGAACGGGACCTTGGCCACTACCCGTTGGCTGGTCGCCATCCTGGAGAACCACCAGAATGCCGATGGCTCCATTGTCATCCCCGAGGCCATGCGCTCTTACGTGGGTGGAAAAGAAGTCATCGAGCCCCAGACCTGGGAGGCCTGAGCCGCCTCTATTGGAAGCGACCGACATTCCGTTGCTGGTTAGACCAACCTTGATGTCGTATGATGAGTGACGTGCCTGATTGGCACGTCTTTTGGACAGGTGTCTGAGCGGCCGAAAGAGACGGTCTTGAAAACCGTTGTGGCGCAAGCCACCGCGGGTTCGAATCCCGCCCTGTCCGCCTGGTTGATGCCCCGGAGCTATCTCCGGGGCATTCTTGTATTCGCTGAATCCAATGTTCCCAGTACTGAGGTCAGCGGTTGAGACAGCGGTTTGGGCTGGAACTTGGTGTCTACAATGATGGATGGTGGCCATGCTTAATCACGAGAGCCGACCCTTGGGCGCCGACTCTGCAAGGGAAAGGTCGGGTCGTGGATCAATTCATCGCCATTGTCTCTCTGATCGGGGATTGGCTGCTTTTCACATTCCCGCTCTTCCAGGGGCTGATGGAGCTGCAGGAATATCAGGAGCTTCTGGACGACTTTGATCAGCTCAGCAAGAATTGGGATGAGGTCTCGCCCTGGTGGTGGCTGGTGCCCATCGTCAAGATCCAGCTGGAGCGCAAACGCGGACACGAAATTCTCCGTCAGGCTACCAGGACCAGATCGGAACGTCGACGGGCGCTGAGCTTCCTCGACCAGGCGACCGCCTGGTACTTCGTGTCGGTCGCAGGCTGGCTGAAGATGGTTTCTTCCTCTTATGAGTTACTTGAAACATACGAAGCCAAAGAGAACATTTGGCTGCTGGTCCTTCTGATCGTTCTGCTGACCTCCGGCGGCCTTTTCAACGCCTACTATCGCATAGACAGGAAGCGGATAGGCCAGAAGGAGAAGGAGCTGAAGCCCGACTCTGAGGTGGACAACGACTGACGAGGTGTCCATGGGACCAGGTAATGGCAGCACTGATCCTGCAGCCAGAGCAGGGCTTGACGCCTCGGCCGGTATGGAGAAGGGGTCATTAGGCTCGGGGGACAGGATGGTTCCCCAGCCGGTGCGAGAGCTTCTGGATGGTTTGAGAACAAATTGGCGAGTCGCTCAACACCCGCCTTTGGATACCATCGAGCAAGGCATGGAGCTGGGCATTGCTGACCTGCTGGGGCTCTCTGTAGAAAACCTCTCCAAGTTCCTGCTGCTGGAGGATGCTGGAGGTCTGCTGATACTCCTGGTGGCCAGGGGCATAAGGCGACCGGATTTGCGCCAGGTGCGAGCAGTGGTCGGTTGCCGGAGGCTGCACATGGCCTCAGCTGCCACCCTGAGCGAGTGCCTGGGTACGGTGCCAGGTAGGGTCTCGCTGCTGGATCTGGTGGGTCATCGTGGCCAGGTGGACACCGTTGTCCTGGACGGTAATCTGACGGCAACTGACGAACAGACAGCACTGCCGTTAGGCTCTGACGACGTGTCCGTCTGCTTGCCCGGCTCCTGTCTGCCCGATCTTGCTCAGAAGCTGGCATCCCAGGTGTTCATACTGCCAGAAAGCTGAGGCTGTCGGCTCAGCCATTGCTCCTGGTCTCTGCCCTGAGAGAAGCTGGAAACCGTTGTGCGCGAAGGAGGGAAGGAGCAGGCCGGTGAGGCTGAATCTGTCTTGGAGGAAAGGGCCGTCGGCGGATCAGATGAATCAGGACCATTGTTCCGACACGGGCCAGGCGACTAGGCCGGGTCGAGCCAGCCGGTGGCTGGTAGCGTTCAGGGCCGCCTGTTGCGGACTGTTGGTGGGAGTACTGGTGGTGCTCTACCGGCAGGGTATCGGCTATGGCACCCGGTTCGCTCGATGGGCCTACGGGCAGATGCGTGATCAGCCTCTGATGATCCTTCCTTGGTTGCTGGCCGCCCTGGTGGTCGGGCTGGCCCTGGCCTGGATGGTTGGCCGGGTTCCCATGGCCTCCGGCTCCGGCATTCCACAGGTGGAGGGAGTGGTCATCCACGGCATGCGCATGCCTGCTCTGCCCGTGCTTGGCGTACGATTCCTGGGCGGCCTGGCCTGCGGCATGTTTGGCCTGTCTCTGGGGCGCGAGGGACCCTCGGTGCAGATCGGCGCGGCCGGTTCCCAACTGGTTTCCCGTGGGTTGCGCCGAGACCGTGTGGAGGAGACCTGCCTGGTGACCTCCGGTGCGGCGGCCGGTCTGTCTGCAGCATTCAATGCGCCGCTTTCGGGGATGGTCTTCGCTCTGGAGGAGATCCACAGGTCTTTTTCTCCCATGATTCTTCTTTCGGCGGCCATGGCCTGCCTGAGTGCTGATTTCATCGCCAAGAACCGCTTCGGCCTGCGTCCGGTCCTGGATTTCACTGCTATGCCACAGCTGACCATCGGCCAGTATCTGCTGATGATCCCCCTTGGGCTGGTGGCAGGTCTGGTGGGAGCTGCCATGAACCGCCTGCTACTGGGTGCTCAGAGTCTTTACAGCCACCTGCCCTCGAAGCTGGGACCGGTGATCTCCCTCTTCCTGGCTCTGCCGGTCGGATTGCTGCTGCCTGCCGTCCTGGGTGGCGGCGAGGACCTGATCGGCAAGGCGGAGGGTATTCGCGAGCTGGCCTGGTCAGTGGCCATCAACCTGTTGATTCTGCTTCTGGCCAAGATGCTCTTCACGGCCAGTTCCTTCGGCAGCGGCGCCCCCGGCGGCATCTTCATGCCCATCCTGGCAGTCGGCACGCTGACTGGTTCCCTGTGCGGTATGGGTGCAGCCGCCCTCGGAATGCCCGTCCGGATCATTCCGGTATGCGCGGTCTGCGCCATGGCAGGCACCCTGACGGCCTCGGTCAAGGCTCCCATAACATCCATCCTGCTGACGGTGGAGATGTCTGGATCCCTGGTTCATATGCTTCCCGTGGCTCTATGCGCCTTCACGGCCCTGATGGTGTCCGATTTGCTGCGTGTTGAACCCATTTACGAGGCTCTGCTGGAGCGTTATCGACGCGGACATGCTCCCGATGCCCAGGTTCCTGACAGAGTTACTGTGGAGTTTCCCATAGAACATGGCAGTCCAGCGGCTGGTCGTCTGCTGGGACAGGTCCCCTGGCCACACGGATGCGCCGTAATCGGTCTTCGCCGGGGCGAGCATAGGCTAATTCCCGCTGGTGATCTTCGGCTGCTCGCTGGGGATGGTGTCATCCTGCTCTGTCCGGGTGATCGTCTGGATCAGGCCCGCCAGGTCATGGAAGGCCTCTGTCGCTGACTGGCATTCTCTAAAGAATGGTCAGGCACTGCCCGCGAACCGCCACGGCTTGGGTGTTGCTGATGGCCACCATGGGCTCATCGTTGCCGTAGCGGTCCAGAATTTTTCTGGTCACCTCGGCGAAGGGCTCGGAATCAAGATGGGGCAGGAGGCGGAAGTCCACCAGACCCATCCCGGCGGTGGAGTCCAGATCCGGGGCGGCCGAGCGCGGATCCATGGCATCCAGGAAGCCGATATCGGGACCAGTCACCACAGCGCCGGCCGATTCGCCGATATAAGGTTTGCCCTGATCCACCTGCTGCCTGATCAGATCAGCAGCACCTGAGCGACGCAGCTCCTGCAGCAGGAAGAAGGTGTTGCCGCCGGATAGATAGATCAGGTCGTCCTTCTCCAGACTGCGACGCATGGTCTCCGGATCGGCGGTCGAGACTTCCAAGTCGTCGATCCGGCAGCCCATGTCGGTGAAAGCCTGGCGAGCTTCCTGGACATAGCTATCTGAACGCTGTGGAAGGTTGGCCGTGGGGATGAAGGCCACTGTGCGATTCTCGGGCGAGCCTTCGAGGAAAGCGGGCAGCCTGTCAGCAGTAGCGGAGAATGAGGATGTGAGCAGCAGCCGACGCATAACGGCTCCTTTCGTGCCGGGCGGGACTTCCGCCCTGGGCAGGTCGCAAAACGTAAGATTCGACCATTGCTGGCTTCAATATATCCATTCGATGGCCTTCACCCAGTGATTGACCACATGTAGGCTCAGATGCCTAGTCTGGGGGCATGGCAAGGCAGAATCAGGAGTTCCAGCAGGGATTAAGCCAAGGCGTATCGGGTGACCTGCCAGGTGAGGATATATTCGACGATGACCGCCCCGACCCAGCGGCCCCAGGCGGCAGCATCCTCTTCGCTCTACCTGGGACCCTGGTGGACTGGGACCCGCGCCGAGCCTTGGTCGGGCATTATCCTGACGGGGTGGTCGATATGGTGCTGGACCCGGAGGACCCTTGGGGCTTCGCTTGTGTCAGGAGGCAGATCAATCTGGGCGTGGACCCACAGCAGGCATTGGCTGATTATGAAACCACTCACGGACCTGCGGTCGCTTGGGTGGTTCGCGTCTGTCTGGAAAACTACACCTTGGCAGTAAAGGGCCTGCTTCCTGGAGCATCGGATCTGCTGGGGGATCTGCGGCGAGCCGGCCTGACCCTTTGGGGCCTGGCGGCGACGACCAGTAAGCTGACCGAAGCGGTGTCAGACGCCCTCTCGCCCCTCTCTGCTCTGAAAGGTGTTCTGATCTCATCCGAGGAGCATCTGGATCTTTCCGATCCGCTCTTCTATCGTCTGGCTCTGCGTCGTTTCGCCATCAGCCCCGGGCATACAATCTTCGTCGATGCGGATCCTGAGCATGTGGCTATGGCAGACAGACTGGGTATGGAGGGGATTGTTGCCCGTGACATCAGCAGTCTGCGTCAGCTCCTTCATCAGCGAGGCATTGACTGCTGAGCGGACGTTCAGACGATGCGGCGGTCTGCGGCCCAGCGGGTCAGTTCGGTTCGGTTGGAAAGCTGAAGCTTGCGCAGGACGTTGGATACGTGGGTCTCAACCGTCTTGATGGAGATGAAAAGCTCGGAGGCTACCTCGCGGTAGGTGTAGCCCCGGGCGATCAGGCGCATGACCTCCTGCTCGCGCGCGGAGAGTCGATCCAGTTCGTTGTCTTCCACCCGACCGGCATCTGCGGCCTCGTCCTCCTGGAAGGCGGAGAGCACGAATCCCGCCAGCTTGGGGGAGAAGACTGCATACCCCTCGTGAACTTGGCGGATTGAGGAGACCAGGTCCTTGGCGGAGATGGTCTTGGTCACGTAGCCACGGGCTCCGGCGCGGATAACTGAACCCACGTCCCTAGGCGAGTCGGATACGGAAAGAGCCAGAAAGACCGACCGGGGGGAGAGTGGGTGGGAACGGCTCAGAATTTCGGCGCCTCCGCCGCCCTGGCCGCCAGGCACGTGAACATCCAGAAGAACCACATCGGGACGGGTCTGCTCGACCATGAGAATCGAGGACTCCACGTCTGCCGCCTGACCCACGACCTGGAAATGCGGCTGCAGGGTGGTGATGACGCCGGTACGGAACATCTCATGGTCGTCGACGACGGCTACGCGGATGCTTGCGGGCCCATCCTCGGCTTGATGGGGCTCTGCTGCAGTCGTGGTCATGGGCGTGGTTCAGCCCGCCTTTCCCGACGCGGGTCCTCAAGCGTGGAAAGGATCGGACCGGCATGCGTCTGTGAATGAATGGTTCACCACGTATCCTATCATTGCTGTGCCTCAGTCCCTTTTTCAGCCTGATCAACATCGCCCTCCTGATGCTGGCTGGCCTCGGACAGCGGCATGTGCATCCTGACCTCGGTGCCCCAACCCGGGCGGGAGACGATTTCGACCCTGCCGCCACGCCGACGAATCCGACCGATGATGGACTCTCGGATTCCCAGGCGGTCAGCTGGAATCGCATCCATATCAAAGCCAGAACCGTGGTCGCGCACGTAGACTTCAACCTGATTCCTGCGGGCCTCGCAATATACGGATATGGGTTCGCCACCGTGGGTGACCGCATTGACCAGGGCCTGCTGGGCCGCGTTGAGCAGGGCGTCGGTCTGCGCGCAGGGCATGGCATCGCCCACGGTGACCACCTCGATTGGCTTGCCTGAATCATCCTCCACCTGTGCGGCTATCTGGCTCAGCCCAGTGCTGACGGACCGGTCTGAGGGAGTGCGTTCCTGATAGAGCCAGTTGCGCAGATCGCGCTCCTGGGATCGGGCCAGGGTGAAGACGGTATGCGGGTCATCGGCATGCAGCTGAATCAGAGCCAGGGTCTGCAGGACGCCATCGTGCAGATGGGCTGCCATATCGGCCCGTTCCTCCTCGCGTTCCTTCATGGCGCGTTCATCGCCCAGCTGGCTAATGATTGAGCCTACCCAGGGCACAACCACTGCTGTTACGCCCACAAGCAGCAGTCCGGCCAGGACTATCAGGGTCAGGGCCCAATGCAATTCCTGTGTGGAGAGCAGGAAGATTATCGCAGCAGACAGGATCAGGGCCAGGCTGCCGATCAGGGCCGGCAGGTGGTAGCCGGTTCCTTGGTTTTCCGGCCTCAGCCAGGCCAGAACCAGCCCGGCGCAAAAAAGCAGGCAGGGGACGACAAAGGCGGGGCGCATACCGCTGTTGAGCAGAAAAACCGTGGTCAGCAGGAGGATGATGCCTAGGCCTGCCAGCAGTCTGGTTATCCGCCCGGGGGTGATGTTGTGGTCCTCCTTCTGACCCGATTGTCCAGTAAGAATGCTGGGTGCCAGCGGAGCCGATCGCGGGTCATTCGGTTGGACCGCCTGGGTGGGATCGCCCTGGGGCAGTATCAACCAAAGGAAGCAGTAGACCACGCAGGTGATCATTTTGGGGGCCAGGAGCACCATGACCAGGCGTATCCAGAAGACGGGAATACCCAGGTGCAAACTGATGCCCTTGCAGACTCCGCACAGGATCCTGCCCTTGTGCGGCCTCATCAGGGGCATGCGCGCAGGGTGCAGAGGAGGTGGTTCCTTCAGCATTCGCTGTTCCTGCATGGGTGCGTTCATGCTTCCATTATCGTTTTCGGATGGTGCCGATAAGGCGATAAACGGAAGAAATCAGGGTCGAATCAGGGTGTTCCCCCATAAGATTTGCGCTCGCTGGGTGTTGTAATGAAGACATGAGTAGCGACATGAACGGCAATGGCCCTGATAACGGCTGGCGGTGGAAGTCTGACAAGTTCTTCCGCGCCTGCAGGGAGTCCTATCTGATCCGCGACCAGGGATGGATCGGCGGCGTCTGTGTAGCCTTGGCCCGTCGGCTGGGCTGGAGCGTAACCCTGGTCAGAGCGCTGATGATTTTGGCGGTCTTTCTCTTCGGCACTGGTGCCGCCTTCTATGGTTTTGCCTGGTTCGTCTTGCCGGATCGGCGTGGGGTCATTATCGCCCAGGAGCTGATTCACGGGATTTGGCATGCTTCCATGGTGGGTATCATCATTTACTGGCTGTTGGCCATCCTGATTCCTGGAGTCGGAATTGTTTCCTTGGCTTTGGGTGCATTGATTTTGTATCTCCTTATCCGGTGGAGTCGCAATAAGGCCCTGGAGTACCAGAGAGGGTACTGGGCTGGGCCGGATGCCGGCAGGCCGGTTTCGGGCGATCCTTGGGTGATGGGACCGCAGTATTCGGAACGGCCGAGTGGTGCAGGTTCGCAGTGGTATTCGAATCAGCCTGAGTATCCGAGCTTTTCAGGATATGAGGGATACCAGGATTACACAGGGACGCGAAGCAATGCACAGACAGCAAGTGATGCGAGTTCGGAAGGATACAAGGATCAGCCAGAGCATTCCGATTCGTATGGAACTTCGGAGCAACAAGGGGAGGTAGCCTCTCCTGGACCCATCTCTGAGACAGAGGATTCGGCAAACGCCGGCAGCGATTCGAATAATACGCAAGATGGGGGCAATCCCGGCGCTGGTGCAGCTCCCGGAGGTTGGACAGGGGCAGAAGGCCCTGCAGAACCTGCTGGGAACAAGAATCAGTCGTATGGATTCAGTGCCTGGCCGGGCTATGGCACAGCCGGGTCATTCTCGACAGGGCCGGGAATAGCCCGTCAGGGTCCGTCGGTTCCGCCCCGGCTGAGGCGTCGTCCCGCCGGACCTATGCTGGTCAGTCTTCTGTCGGGACTGATCCTGGTCTCCGGAGCAGGGGTTTGGTGGATGGCCACGAACCCCTATCGCGGGTTGAATGCGACCTTGGCCTACGCTCTGATCTGGGCTGGAGGCGTCACGCTGACACTTGGCGTGGTCATACTGATCCTGGGCTTGATGGGCCGCAGGTCAGGAGGATTGACTCCCATTGCCTTGATGGCCTGCCTGGTTGTCCTGATTCTGGCTACCGGTTCGGCCATACCCGGCATTGAGCAAACCCAGAACCGCAGGATCTTGGCCGACTACGCCACAGTTCAAGTTAACGGCAACAACTATGGGCGCTCGTTGGGGGCGAGCAGTGCGGATATGAGGCGTTACCGCCGCGGCACCGCGCTGGTCGGAGACCCGCAGGATCAGGGAAGTGCCGTCATTGACCTGACTGGTTATGAGCGTGAACACGGCACCCATCGTGTTCAGATTATGGATGATGCGGTGAGTACAGTCTCAGGCTGCCCGACGGGCACCGTGCGCCTGGCTGTGGCCTATGCTGACGTTCGCCTGCTCATTCCCAAGGGATGCAGTTTGTCCTATAGGGAACACACCGACCTCTACAGGGTCTTGGGATCAGGCGCGGCTGACTGGATAACCGAGACGGAACAGGGAAACCGGATGTGGTGGGGCAATACGTCGTCATCAGCTGAACGGCGCAATTGGGAGGAAGCCCTGCGAGCATCCAAGGAGGATCAGTGGCATATGCCCGACGATCCCGAATTGATTGTCGAAGCCAATCTCATGGACGGTGCACGGGTCACCGTGCAAGCCCAGGGGAGTGCTACCCAGCCGAAGCGGGGGCAGCTTTACAGCGGCTCGATCAATGAATATTGGGATTATAGCTACAATCCATGGCAGTTTGGGGAGGATCAGGAAGATGACTGATATGCAGCAACCAGAAGGGGGCCAGCCCCAGCCGCTGGATCGTCAGGAGCGCACCACCAAGGTCATGCCGGTTGAATCGCAGGCACCTCCGATATATCAGGTTCGGATGCAGCCGCCGGAGCCGGTCCGTCCTAGCGGCCCCAGCCTGCCGACCATCATTTTTGGCGCCCTGGTCGGACTTTTGGCTCTGACCATGTTGGCTTTAGGATTGGTCTTTCTGCGTTACGGTACGGATCTGACCATAGTCATACCCTGGCAGCGGATTATTCCATTGATTTTTGCCGGTCTGGGCGTGGTGCTGATTGGCGCGTCTGTATTAGCCTGGCTGGCATCAGCAAGGCGCACCCGATCTGTCTCAAAAGACCAGGATATTCCAGAAGATCAGGCTGCCAAGGATGGCCAGAGACCCCAGCAGGGTCAAGGTCAGGGTCAGCCAGTGGCCAGCCCCGGCAACAGCTGGCTTGCCGACAGATCGGCTGAAGACAGAGGTCAGGGTGCTCGCCAAGAGCAGGATGAGTACCAGACACAGGATGGACAACAGGGACCAGCATGATGCCATCATCGAGGACAGATGCACAAGGCCAAGCGCCTGGCGGACCACGGTAAAGGCATAGGCCAGCAGGGCAGCCATAAGTCCTGCGGCTAGCAGGCCTAGCGACCAGAGCCGTCCGGTCAGGCCTTTGCTGAAACCTGACTGTCGGTGGTCTTTGCCTCGAGCCCGCAGATGTGAGCTCAAGGCTCCAATCAGGGCTGATACCAGGGCAGCAGCCAGCAGAATGGGGCCACTGGCCATCAGGGTCAACAGGGCGGTCAGTGAAGGTATCAACCCTGTATCCGTGTGATCAGGCACTTGATTGAGCTGGTGGGGCTGGCTGCCGGCAATCATGGGAGTGGACCACTGATTGGCTTTGGTGCCCAATGCTACGGCGTTGATCCAGTCTTCCAGATTATGGGTATATCTGGGTTCAAGGGGCAACCCGGCCTTGGCCAGCCGGCTGCCGGTGCGGATCTGATGGTTGGTGGGGTAGTAGCGCAGGGTCACGTTGTCGTTGCCACTCGCATGTGTTCTGCGGATGATATCGCGCGCACCCTGCTCTACCGGCATGGAGACATCCATGGTGCCGAAGTTGATCATGACCGGCATCCGCAGCTGATCCAGATAGGGCAGGGAGGGAAAGTCGGCGTACTCCAGACCCAGCAGGGACAGGTCCATGCCCATGAGACGCGGTATAACGTTGCAAATCCCCTTAGGCGCGCCAATCAAGTCCAAATAGCTGGTGGCCGCCATGGCCATCTGCCGTCGTCCCGGGTAGACGGGAGGCGAAGTCAGGATGGAGAAGGCGATGCTGGGATCCTTGGTGGTCATGATGGACGATATCCAAGTGCCCTCGGATTCGGCGTACAGGCCCACCTTGGTTGGATCCACGCCCGGCCAGGAGCGCAGACGGTCAAGGGAACGCCCATAGTCGGCGGCCATGGCCCGGTAGTCGCGGTGGAAGGTGGTGTAGGTGTCCAAACGCTTGTCTGGCACCAGTGTGGTGATGCCGGCTGAGGCCATGGCTGAAGCCAGGTCGCCAAATACTTCGGAGGATTTGCCTGTTCCGGCACCATGGATGAACAGGCAGGCTGGTCCGGTGCCCTTGCGGTCGCTCGGCTCTCTGACAATGGCCTGGATGCGAACTCCGCCAGCCAAAGTGATGCTGATTTTCTGCTCCCTGACTGGGTGGGTGCCCTCAGGGGTCGTGGGGCCCAAACTCGAAGCGACGGTAGTGGAGCGGGTCGAGACCTGCAGATGGTCGCGGTAGGGTTCTACCCGCCAGTCCGGCGTCATGGCTTGGCCCAAAAGGAGCATGACCAGCAGGATGACCACAAAGGAGGCGGCGGTAAAGCCCGCCCGTTTCAGCTTTTGCACCCGTCAACTCTACCCGACCTCGCGACTGGTTGGAGAGAAGGACATCATGATTGTGTTTCAGGTGGTCAGTTCTGGGCCTGTTCGGCTTCGTCGAGGGTTTCAAAGCCGTTCATCTGCACCGTGGCCAGGATGGTTTCCTCGGTCAGGTTGCCACCCCGGGCCTCGATCTGGTCCACCATGGATTGGTAGAGATCCAGCGTCCTGGCCGAATAGGTGCCCAGTTCGCCACGCAGATAGGTTTCGAAGGAGGTGGCCTCCGGAGTGTCTTCACTGGTGCGCAGGACTCGCATCTCCTGACCTAGACGGGGGTAACGCTCGCGGAAGTCCTTGGCCCAGGCCACCTGCCGGTCGATGATGTGCTCCTGCTGCTCCTGGCGATCCAGGCCCAGCCTGGGCAGGTAGGGGGCAATGCTGCTGTGGTACTGGTCCGGGGCGGTGGATTCCATCATCCGCCCATACTTTTCGGTCAGCAGGTTGCGTCCCTGTGCGTCAGCCTGATCCAGATCGTCTGCATAACTGGCCAGCAGGGGATGAGGCCAGGTCAGAAACTGGCTCAGGCGCATCTGATGGAACATGGGCCAGTTGCCCTGACAGTTGGCCGGACCACCCTCGTTGTTGACCTGCTGGAACTGTTCCCATTCGTGGCGGACGATCCCCTCACGCAAGGACTCGTCATCCTGACATTGCTTGTCGTTTGCCATCCTTGGCTCCTTTCAGATGCTGTGCAGAACCGGATCGTCGCTGGCAATGTGGGCCTCGACATAGGGGCGCTGCCATTCCAGGAAGGTTTCCGGGCTGTTGGTCAAGCCCTCCGCTTGCAACTCTTCTACGATTCTTGCGCAGATGGACTCTACAAGCTTGGTAATGCGTTCGGCGGCCGGCCGAGCTCCCTTGCCGCCTTCGCCAAAGCCTTGCCCCCCGTAGCAGGCAGCCGAAGCCAGGCGCAGGATGTCCTCCAGCTGCTCGGTCAGGTCGGACAGCCTGGTGGCCATTCGTCCGCTCAGTTGGCGAAGGGCCGCGAAGGTCCACTTGTAGTAGGGCAGGTAACCGACTGTCAGCGGATTGTTGATCAGAAAGATCAGGGAGGCGCAGGCTTTGACGAATTCGTTGATTGACAGCATAGCTGCAGCTCCATCGCCCCGCTGCAGACTCCGCGGCAGGTTGTACTGGCCCGCCTGGGCGATCATGCCCAGCCGGCGGGAGATCAGGCAGAAGCGCACATCATCGGGCATGGCCTTGAACCCCTGCCGGGTAGCCAGCATCTGTCCCAGAGGATCCGCGAAAATCTTGCCATTAGTGGCCGCCGCCAGCGTGGCCTCGTCAAGGAGCAGCCACTCGTGGGGGTGATCTTCCGGGGGCGCCTGCCGGTAGCCGGTCAGAGATTCGAAGAAGGCGCCGATCTCGAAGACGCCCACGCGGCGGTTGGCTCCCTTTGCCCTGACGCTGTCGGTCCGCGAACCGAATCCCATGAACTCAGTAGGCAAGGCCTCATAGTCCTTCTGCAGCTGGTCGCCGATGGCCTGGTAATCCTCGCTGGTCAGCCACAGGCAGAAGCCGGGGCCGAAATCGTGATCCCGGGAGATGACATCGTCAAAGCCGTAGCAGTCCGAGCCATGGCCCATCAGGCCCACGGCGATCCGGTTGCGATACTGGGGATAACGCTCCTCCAGCATGGGACGGCCCACCTGTTCCCAGTAAGCCCTGGCCAGGTCCAGCCCTTGAATATCCGGGCGGGAGTCATGTTGATCGTTGTCATCGTTCTGATTCCTGGTTGAGGTTTGGATTGAGCTGATCTTCGGCTGGTTGGGTGCTATTTCGTCAGTCTGATCGGGTTGGTCCTCGTCCGCGTTTTTCTCAGCAGCGGCTTGGGCCTGGTCCAGATTGGCCTTGGTGATCTGGTAGTAGTCGCTGCCTTTGCCGTACCGGTCCTCAATGATGGCCAGGGCCTTGCGGTAGGTGTCTGCCGACTGCCTGAAGCGGCCGGTCATATAGCAGACCTGGGCGAAGCCTGCAAGGGCCGAGGCGTAGTGTGCGCTGTTCTCCAGGTGGCCGGTTCGATAGATGTCCAAGGCTGTACGAGCCTGGTCCCAAGCTTCTTGCAGAGCCTGCGGATTGTCGTTGCGCTGCATGAGCAGGAGGGCCAGATTGGTGTGGGTGGAGGCCAGGTCCAGATCCCGGGAAGGATCGGTGCTGGAATTTTCCAGTATGTCCATGGCCTGGCGCAGCTCCTGCTCGGCCTGGTCGGGTCGGTCGGTTTCGCTGTAGAGCATGGACAGGTTATTGTGCAGGGCCGCCAGCCGCCGGTCCTTGGGCCCAAGGGTCTTGGCTGCGGAGGCAAGCGCCTGTCGATAGAGGTCTTCAGCCTGGTCGTACTTCTTGGCTGCCCGTAGACCTGTGGCCGCATTGATCAGGGTGGTCGTCCAGGCATCGGACCCCTCGATGCGCATTCGGGAGGCAAGCTCGATGGCCCGCTGGATCATCCACATGTTCTCTTGATGGCGACCTTGTGACCGGTAGAAGCCGATGGTTTCGTTAAGCACGGTCAGCAGTCCGGCATCGTCGCCTGCATTCTCCGCATCCACCAGCGCCTGTTGCAGGTAGGGTTCAGCTTCGTCGCGAGCCTTGCCGGCGCTGAAGATGGCATCCAGACCGTCCAGGAAGGCTTGGGTATCGAAGGTGCCGTCCGGTTGCATGTAGGACTGTTGGGGTTCTTTCTGCCTGCTGCCTGTGATCGGTATCTGGTCCTGGCTCATGTGGCTCCCTTGCTGTCAGGGTATCTGTAGGTGCCGGTTCCTCGTGGAGCTCTAGCGCCTGGTCGCTTCTATCTATCAGTCTAGGCTGATGGTCTTTGACGGACTTTAGTCGGCTATGTCGCCTAGGTCACACTTGCTCGGTGCAGTTGCCTGAATAATCAACGAGTATCTCGGCCAAACATCGCTCATGGTTTTGGAAGTGATGGTTTCTTCGGTACTGCTCAATGACACGGCAGAGCTCATCCGCATCATTCCAATATTGGCGTAGGAAAGCATACTGCTTGATCTTGTGCAACCCCAGTTTCTCCTTGCAGAATTCGCTGGGTTTCATGTTATTAACATGCGTCCAGTCCCTATAAGCCCCCTCTTTGATGATGGCCAGGATCTCGATCTCCGGACGGGTAGTCAGAGTAAATACACGGGCTTTAGACTGGTACAGAGGCGACAAGTGAAAGCGCTCATTTGGCGAGTCAATAATACGGACGATATTCACGCAGGAAGAACCATAAGTAACGGAAAGGAACCGTTCCTCGATATCCCTATCCTTCCGGCAGCGGGTATAAAGCCGACCAGTCTGCGGATCCTCAATAAGCGAATCTTTAGGAATGATCAGTTTTCCTTCTGCCAGCAGGAGTTCAAAGATGACGCTTTCGGCAGATCCCTCGCAGATAACCAAGGTAGGTTGGTTATATATCGCTTGACTATCCATGAACCGTATCCTTGACGTAGCTCCGCAGGGCGCTAATGGAAGCGGCTGAGGGTGCCGTTCCTTGCAAGGCACCTGACATGAACTGAACGCTCTTCTTCAGTTCACCGCGCGTGACAAGTTTGTTGTATCTGACCAGTTGGAATCCCGCGTTCTCATGTCTGACAGCGAACCAGATGTTGTCCTTTCTGGTGAAATGATCCAGCAATTCAGGGTAGTGCGTAGAAAAAACGAGTACTGCCCCATGCGGGTTAGTGGCGGGAGAGGAGAACAAATCGATGATGGCGAATACCAACTGCTTGTTTATGCTGTTTTCGATTTCGTCGAATAGTAGGTAACCTCCTTGTGCAAGTGTTTCGATAGCATGCTGCGCCAGGGATGTTCCGCGAAATGTTCCCGCCGATATCATGGCCATAGCTTGTGAGGGATCACAATTACGTTCAAGCTTTTCGTTGCGGAACTTGATATGGAATTGGTGATCGCTTACCTCTAAGTGTTCGATGGTCGGATCGAATAGACGCACCACTTGGGATGGAGGAGTGACGGGGATGGACATTTGCAACGGATTTTGCAGACAGATGGTGACCATGGTCTCCTTGGCCCGCAAAATCCCGCTCATCAGAGAGCGATCGGGGGGTAAGAATCTCTTGACGTCCTCAGCCAGCTCCTTTTCGTCGCCGGACTTGTTCATTCCCCGAGTCGCTACAGTCACCCAGGATTCTTCATCGCCATCAATGGTTCTTCTCAAACGAATCTTGCTCAGGCTTCTGCCCGCATACTGGCACAGCCGTTCCTTTTCAAAAACCAAGGGAGAGTCGGCGGTGGCCTCGTTCTGATCTGCGCGTCGAAGTGTGGCATTGAGTAGCCAAGCATCGCCGTCTTCTTCGAAGATAATGCGTGCTGTAATCGTAGGCTCAAGAATGTCCATCAGCGAATCGATGGTGGAGCGTTGAGTACCCAATGAGGCGCCCCTGGCAATGTTGATGATTAGAGAAAGCAGGCGTAGATCAGTGGTTTTGCCGGAGGCATTGATGCCGGAGATGCCAATGGCTGTGACGATGCCAAGCGGTGAGGTGGTGCCCTGAAGGCGATGGGTGAAGCTGCCATCGGTAATCCTATCCTCGGCGAACATGATCATGCGTAGTGCGCCCTTGTCGTATAAACGAAGTCCTTTGAGGTCAAAGGCTAAGATCCGCATTATGCTCCTTTGAACAGAATATTTGTTTATATGCTACACCTGAAGGTTGGTGATTGGCTGTTATGTGCCGAGGAACCTGCAAGAGGAACCTGCAATATTAATGCAGTAGGCAATTCCAGAATCGTCGGGGCTGTGAACCTTGAACTTATAAAACGCGAGAAAAACGAGAATCGCTTTTGCTTTTTAAGAAGAGAAAGAGAATAGCGAGGTTAGTATTCTTACATACATCCGTCTTCAAGAGTCTCGTAACGGCCGGCGGGCGCAACCGCCGCGGAACAGTCGGGGGCCGCGGGCGGCTCCTTCTCTTTGTCGGGCTCCTGAGCGGTGACCTCCTGCACGGGCTCGTTCGGGGTGACGGCCAGGGTCGGTTCCGCTTCAGCCTGCTTCTTGGCCGCTGCACGGCGGTCTTCCTGCTAGCCATTGATGACCCCCTTCAGGCGTGCGGCGGCCTTGCCGCCGAAAACGGCCAGCCCGACGAAGAACTCGATGCGGATGCGGTAGGCGGGTTTGTCCTGCAGCCGGCCCAGATCCTGCACGTTGATGCCCTCGTTGGTCAAGCCGGTGACCGCCTGGTCGCCTTCCGAGGAGCCGTATCGTACCGCGTAGATGCTGGAGGTGGCTGTCGCTGTGCCTTGAGTCTCAAATTGTGCGAGGATCCGCGTGTTATCCGGGTCGATGCCGGCTTCCCGGACCGGGCTGGCTTCCGCCGGAACCGGCTTCCCCCTGCGGGGAGTCGGCCAGACGCATGTGGAGCCTGTCGAAACGGTGGATGAAATGCATGGGCATGGTTGCTCCTTGGTAATCGGACGCACGATTAGCGACGCGGCGTGCGGGGTCCGCGGAAAACTCGATGGCCCGTCAGGGCATGGAAAAGGCCACCCCGGTAAGGGATGGCCTGGAAAGCAATTACAAGTGTGCCCGGGCTAGGCCGTCGCGCCCTTCAGGATGTCCGCGTACTCCTGACGGTCGTCCTCGTTGAGGCAGGAGAACGCTTGCACGAGCACGTCGCGGGGGACGTCCACCTGGTACGAGGGGATGGACGCCACGGCGTAGGACAAGGCGAAATACGGCTCCCCGGCCTCGAAACCGCCGTCAAGCGCGATGAGCTCCCACTCGTCCATGACCGGCGCTAGGTAGGGTCTCAGCCGGCGGAAGGCCTGTGCTGCTTCCTGATCAGTCGTCATGCCATCTCCTTTTCCTCGCCCACCGTCGGGAACGCAGTGTTGATCATGTATCGTCCGCGGGTGTTCCGTTTCTTCTGCAGCCACACGCGGATGATCTCCTCACCGACCATCCTATACCTGTCCTCCCGGTTCCCGTCCTTCATGCTCCTGACAAGGTCGGGTGCCGCCACGGTCTCCAGGACCTCATGCCTGACGCGCTTCTCGCTCCCCGAGAAGGGGAACGCGGTCTTGCCGGGCACGAAGGTCCCTGGCCCGTGGTTGCCCAGGATATGCCCCCAGACTTGCTGGTACGGCTGGATGACCTCGTCAGGCCACGGCTTGGACAGCGTGTAGCGCCCGTTGTGGAAGGAGCCGCCGAGGGTGGCGGTCTGCTCGGACCGGTAGGCGAAGCCCTTGCCGGCCAGCATGACGCAGAAAGGGCACGGTTTGCTCCTGTTTCAGAGGCTCTGGCCGCCCAGCAATGACGATCTGCCCTTATCACGTCGTCAAGATCCGCGAGCACGTCAAAAAAGATTTGGGCAAGACCGGCCTTTTCATCGCTTCTCCTTCCCTGCGAGCAACGATGATGCCGGAGACTCCCCGTCGCAGTCATTGAGTGCTTCGCATGGATCGACACCGACTTCTTTTGACTGCTGTATGAGCTTGCTGAGCATCATGTCGCCGGCTTCAAACCGGGCGTTCAATGTGGGCCTGGCTATGTGCAGCGCTGATGTCAGTTCGGTTTTGGATTGCTTGTATGTCAGTGCCGTTTTGCGAAGCACGTCTATGGCCCGAGCAGCAAGTCTGTAAGAGCATTCTTTTACTATGTCAAACTCGCGTTGCGATTTATAAAAAGCTGTTACATGTCTGATCTGATTGCCATGGCAAAGTACGCGAGCGTTTGGATGTTGGCTGATATTACGGTTATGGGACTTATTTCCGAAAAGCGAGATGAGTCACCGTTTTAAAATATCCGACCGCGCGCTCGCTCGTGCCATTGGCGTAAGTGCGCCAAGAGTCAGCGACCTTTTCAATTGCAGGCATGGGTCGCCTTCTTTGCGTGAGTTTATAGCGCTGTGCCAAGTCTTCAATCTCAATCCAGCCTCAAGGCTAGAGCAAGCATTGCAGCTAAGCCGGCAAACCGAAGAACAAAAGAGTAGAGCTGCGAAGCTGGATCAGGTTGCGGCTCATCCGGAAGATTTCGATATAGCCACTCTGCCTGATTCCAATGAGGCGATGGAAAGGGAGACACCACGAGATTGAGGTTCAGAGAGAGCTTCCATGGATACGTGAAGTCGGTGTCGCCGAAGGATGGCGGCAAGTGGTTTGCCTGTGCGTGCGATGCGGCCGGGTTGAAACGGATGACCATCCATGACCTACGACACACGGCGGCCAGCCTGATGGTCAAGAGCGGGGCGAACGTGAAGGCCATCCAGCGGCAGCTGGGGCACACGTCGACCGCGATGACCTTGGATGCGTATGTGGATCTGTTCGACGATGACCTGGATTCGGGGGGGGGGTCGATGAACGAGTTGCTACTGCGAAGTGCGCCCAAAATCGGTTTCGCCGGTTGCGTGATGTGCGCTAAACGTTGAAATCCTGGCCCTCTCGGGCCAGGATGACTTGTCGGGGTAGGGGGATTTGAACCCCCGGCCTCTTCGTCCCGAACGAAGCGCGCTACCAAGCTGCGCTATACCCCGTGACAACGTTCTATATAGTACACGTACCGTCGGCCAAACGCCATCGTCTGCGCGGCGCGGAGCCCCGACTGCTTGCCACTCGGCGGTGCAAGGGCCAAGTACCGGCTCATGCGTAAAATAGCGATTTATGAATGACTCATCGGAAGAAACCCCTCGTCTGACGACGGTCGAGCGCGCTCAGGCACTGCTCGAGCAGGATATGGCCATCACAGAGAAGATTGATCAGGGCGCCCAGTTGGATGACGCCATCGATCCCGGCAACCTGACGGACGGCGCTGAAGGCCATCCAGAACAGGTGCGCATGCGTGTGGCCAAGAGGGCGCTCATGCTCAAGGAGGGCATCGAACCCTACCCGGTCCATCTGGATGTGACCGACCGCATCGAGGATGTGCGCCGCAAGTATCAGGACCGCCTTGAGCCGGGGCAGGAGACCGAGGATGTAGTTGGCATCGCCGGCCGAGTCCTTTTCCTGCGCAACGGCGGCGGTCTTTGCTTCGTCCAGCTGGCGGCGGGCGACGGCACCCGCATCCAGGGCATGATCTCCAAGCGTGAGATAGGTGCTGATTCTCTGAAGCGATTCAAGCAGCTGGTCGACTTGGGCGACCACCTCTACCTGCGTGGTCGTGTGGTCGCTTCCAAGACCGGAGAGCTCTCCGTCTTCGCCACTGAGTGGAACATCGCGGCCAAGGCCCTGCAGCCACTGCCAGCCCTGCATAAGGAACTGACTGAGGAGCAGCGCACCCGCAAGCCCTACCTGGCCATGATCGCCGATGAGGACGTGCGGGCCATGGTCCGCCGCCGTTCCAAGGCCGTCTCCTCGCTGAGGCGCACCTTCGAGGACCACGACTTCATGGAGGTCGAGACCCCCATGCTTCAGACCGTGCATGGCGGCGCTGCGGCCCGGCCATTCACCACGCATATGAACGCCTTCGACATCGACCTCTACCTGCGCATCGCCCCTGAGCTCTTCCTCAAGCGCTGCCTGGTGGGCGGCATTGAGCGGGTCTTCGAGATCAATCGCGACTTCCGCAATGAGGGCGTGGATGCCACCCATGCCCCGGAGTTCACCATGCTGGAGGCCTATCAGGCCTACGGCACCTATGACACCATCGGGGAACTGACCAAGGAACTGATCCAGAAGGCGGCCATGGCCACGGCTGGATCGTTGAAGGTGACTCTGCAGGATGGCAGCCAGTATGACTTTGGCGGTGATTGGCGCCAGATCAGCATGTATGATTCCCTTTCCGAGTCCCTGGGCGAGGAGATCACCCCGCAGACCAGCGTGGACCATCTGCGGACCATCGCTGACAAACTGGGTCTGGAGGAGGAGCCTGCCGAAAACCACGGCAAGCTGGTCGAACACCTCTGGGAGCACTTCTGGCAGGACAAGCTGTATGAGCCGACCTTCGTACGTGATTTTCCGGTCGAGACCTCGCCCTTGGTCAAGGCCCACCGTACCAAGCCGGGCGTTGTCGAGAAGTGGGACCTCTATGTTCGCGGGTTCGAGCTGGCCACGGGCTACTCCGAACTCAACGATCCGGTGGTCCAGCGGCAACGGTTCGTCGAGCAGGCCAAGATGGCCAGCCGTGGCGATGTCGAGGCCATGGACATTGACGAGGACTTCCTGGAGGCCCTGGGTGTAGGCATGCCTCCCGCTGGTGGCATGGGCATGGGTATCGATCGCCTGCTGATCGCCCTTACCGGTGCGTCCATCCGTGAGACCATCACCTTCCCCCTGGTCAAGCCGCTGGTCTGAGATGATAAGAGGGGAGGGACGGTCATGAATATCAGGCTGTGGATGGATGGCATGCGTCCCCGGACGCTGCCTGCCTCGGTGGCACCTGTCTGCGTGGGCGCTTCGGCTGCACTCTTGGAGCGGTCACGGCTCTTGGAACAGTGCACCAGTTCCTGCTCGCCCACGCCTGTCGACCCTGCCCTGAAAGCGGCCACACCGGGACGACTGGCCTTGATCGTGGTCTTGCTGGTCCTGCTTGCCCTGTCTATGCAGATCGCAGCCAACTTCGCCAATGACTATGCCGATGGTGTTCGCGGCACTGATTCCGGCCGTGGCGGCGAGGAGGCCACCTCCGGCAGACCCAGACGTCTTGTGGCTGCCGGTGTGCCGCCCAAGAAGGTGCTTTACGCCACCATGATCTCGGCGGCCTTCACCTGCTTGATGGGTCTGGCCGTCATGGCACTGACCGGTCACTGGTGGATGATCCTGGTCGGGGTCTGCTGCCTGATCGCCGGCTGGTGTTACGTGGGCGGTCCGCACCCATATGGCTACCACGGGCTGGGCGAGGTCAGCGTCTTCATCTTCTTCGGTCTGGTGGCCACCCTGGGTACCGAGTACTTCCTCATTAATAGGGTCGATGCCGCCGGCATCCTGGGTGCCTGCGTATGCGGGCTCAATGCCGTGGGCCTGCTCATGCTCAACAATTACCGTGACCTGGACGACGACCGCCTTGCCGGCAAGCACACATATGCAGTTCTTGTGGGGGCGCGCGCAGCGGCGATCTCCATTTACCTGGTCTACATCCTGAGCCTGGTTCTGGGCCTGATTCAGTTCGTTCCTGCTGTCATGCGACGTGGCCTGCCCGGTTTCCCTCTTGTGCTGATCCTCCTGCCAGTGGCCGTTGTCTTTCTGCTGATCTGTCGAGCCTTTGCTCGTGGCCAGGTGCCCAAGGCTTTTGGCATGGCGGGTAAAGGCACCCTGGTCTCCGCCCTGTGTTGGTCGGCGGGCCTACTCCTGCAGCTATGAAAATCTTGATACCCTCATAAGGGAGCGGTCCGACTTTCGAGCGATTTGGTGGATAATTAGGCAATCATGTTCATCACACTTCGGGAATACAAGGACGCGCTGCGACCCTCGGCCTTGCTCTGCTCGCCCACGCCGGTTCTGATTGGCACAGCGGTGGCCCTCCGGCAACTGTTCAACCAAGGGCTTGGGCCGGATGTGCGCTTCTGGCTAACTGCTCTCTTATGCTGTCTGACGGCTGTGCTCATCCACAGCACCTGCAATCTAGCCAATGACTACTTTGACGGAATCAGGGGTACTGACGAAGGTCGTAGCAGTCTTTCGGGCGCCGGGGCTGACGGTTCGGTGCCTGATCTGCCCAGAAGAGGCGTGGCCGGTGGCGTGGAGCCTCGCAAGGTCCTGCTGTCTGCCTATCTCAACATCCTTATGGCCTGCCTGGCTGGTCTGATTCTCTGCTGGGTGACTGGCCACTGGTGGATGATTCTGGTCGGCATCTTCTGTCTGCTGGGTGCCTGGTTCTACACGGGTGGCAAACACCCTTACGGCTATAGGGCCATGGGCGAGCTGAGCATCATGATTTTCTTCGGCCTGGTGGGCGTGCTGGCCACCCAGTACCTGGAGACTGGCAGCATCGACCGCCACGGGTTCATCGGCGCGCTGGTTGGTGGTCTTATCTGCATTCCTGTTCTGGAGATCAACAACTATCGTGACATCGATGCGGATCCTCTTGCTGGCAAGTACACGCTGTCTTCCTTCATCGGAGCCAAAGGCACGCTGATTCTGATGGGGTCCTGTTATGCCTTGGCTGTGATTCTGGGAATCGTCGAATCATGGTCCCTGTCCGGCGGTTCCCTAGCCGCCGCTTGGCCTCGCCTGCTTTGTCTGGTGCCTGTCTTGGTGATGGCTGTTGCCAGCACGATAGCCAGCTGTCGGAACCGCTTCAGCAGGGCCTTTGCGCTGTCGGGCTATACCGATCTGCTGACAGGGTTCTGCTGGTTGGGCGTCTGCCTGCTTTAAGAGACTGTTCTAAGGCGGGGGAGGTCCGCCAAACAGTCCCTCTTAAGTCTTAGAATTTGCAGTATGACCTACAAACTAGTATTGCTCAGGCACGGCCAGAGCGCATGGAACAACACCAATCAGTTCACCGGCTGGGTGGACGTCCCGCTGACCGAGCAGGGCGAGCAGGAGGCCCGCAAGGGCGGCAAGCTGCTCAAGGATAAGGGTGTTCTGCCGGACATCGTCTTCACCTCCCTGCTGCGCCGCGCCATCAACACCGCCAACATCGCCCTGGACGAGGCCGACCGCCTTTGGATCCCCGTCAAGCGCGATTGGCGGCTGAACGAGCGTCACTATGGGGCTCTGCAGGGCAAGAACAAGACCGAGATCCGCGAGAAGTACGGCGACGAGAAGTTCATGCTTTGGCGTCGTTCCTATGCCACCCCGCCGCCTGAGATCGACCCTGACGACGAATATTCGCAGTCTCACGATCCCCGGTATGCCGGAGCTCCTGTGCCCCGCGCCGAGGCACTGGCCAACGTGGTCAAGCGCGTCACCCCCTACTGGGAGAGCGACATTGTTCCTGAGCTCAAGACCGGCAAGACCGTCCTGATCGCCGCCCACGGCAACTCGCTGAGGGCCATCGTCAAGATGCTCGACAACCTGACCGAGGACGAGATCGCCAAGGTCAACATCCCCACGGCCATCCCCCTGGTCTACGAGCTGGATGAGAACTTCAAGCCCATCAAGCCTCGCGGCGAGTACCTGGATCCTGAGGCAGCCGCCGCCGGTGCTGCTGCTGTGGCGGCCCAGGGCCAAAAGTGATATCCAAATCCATCCGATGATGTGAACCGGACTTTGGATACAGAGCATCCAAAGTTGTTGAGGTGGTGTCCTTGCTTTTGTAGAGGGCACCACCTTTGGTATTCCCTGGAAGTTATGGAAGTAAAAAGGGCCCCCATCCGACCAGCTGTCAGGTGATGAGTAGCCCCTTTGCTATATGTTCAGTCCAGATCGAGGTCGAGATCTTTGGGGTCTTTTGAGGGGTCGAAGCCCGAGACGATGTAGACCACGCGGCGGGCCGCCGATACGCCGTGGTCTCCCAGCCGCTCCATGAACCGTGCCACCAGGACCAAGTCGATCAGCTGCTGTCTGGACCCCTTCCAGTCGTCTGACAGGGCATAGCTGAAAGTCTGTTGGTGGAGCTTATCCATCTGGTCATCGCTGACGATGATCTGCTCGGCTATGGTCGTGTCCCTGTCGGAGAGCATCTCGACCAGGCGGTCGGCCATGACATCCAGAAAGTCCTGCATCTGTTTGAACAGGGGAATGACCTCGGCGGGCAGGGTCGGTTCAGGGTAGGAGCGCCTTGCAGTCTCAGCAATGTGCCTGGCCAGGTCTCCCATACGCTCAAAGGTTGCCGACAGGCTCAGGGTGGAGACCACCACCCGTAGATCAGTGGCCACAGGGCTCTGCTTGGCCAGGAGCCGGATACATTGATCGATGATGCTGGCCTGGAGGTTGTCTATATCGGCATCCCCGTCGATGACTTCCTGGGCCGTTTCCACGTCACAGTCCATCAGGGACCGTCCTGCTTTTTTGATGGCATCGCGAACCTTGGCAGCCATCCGATCGAGATCGTCGGCGACCAGCCCCAGCTCCTCGTTGAAAATCACGCGCATTGTTCTTCCCTTTCGGCCTCGGTCAACGATATGACTACAGTCTATGTGACCAGGGTGGCAAGAAAAAGCCAGCCCCGAAGAATGTCGGGCCATTGGAGCGGCAATCACTGTCGGGTATGCGAGAATAAAGCCGGAACGGCCGACGAGACTTGGTTGATGTCGCAGTGTCCGGGGTCGGCGCCGGACTGGAGGGAAGTCCTTATGAGACGGTTCATGGACCGCCTGCGCAGCCTTATGGGCAACCGGAGCAAGGATGGCGAACAGGCCGACGGCGAGGTTTTGGAGGGCTCGACCCAGGCCTTGCTGGCACTTATCCCCGCCGCCACGGTTGTGGTCGATGGCGATGACCAGGTTGTGCGCTCCAGCCCGGATGCCTACAGGCTGGGAATCGTCAGCAACGACGAGATCTCCAATCCGAAGATCATCGAAGCCATCGCGCAGGTACGGCGTTCGGGCGGTCGACGCAGCTTGAATCTAGTCACACGAACACCTACCGAATTCGCTCTGGATGTCGCAGCTGAGGGCACGGAATCCGATAATTGGGATATTGACGAGGCCGAGGATCCCGGGGACGCGACCCATGTTCAGGCCCAGGCGGTTTCCAGAAGGAACTGGCTCAAGGTCACCTTGGGGCGGATCGACCGGTCCTTGGTGGTGGTGCTTATCGATGACGTGAGCGATTCGGTCAGGTTTGTCCGGACCAGGGACGCTTTCATGACCAATGTGTCCGAACAGATGCTCAAGCCGGTCCAGGCCCTGGAGGAGCTGGCGGCACAGCTCAAAACCACATCCCATCTGGAAGGGGACGACCCAGAACTTCTCCGTAGCCATCTGCGCAGCGTTTCCAAGGATGCCTCTTCTGTCCAGCGATACAGCGCCTATCTTGCGCATGTGCTCAAGGATCTTCTTTTGCTGATCCGGGCTCAGGAGCGAATCAAGCCCAGCAGGGAGAATGTGCTTGACGTAGCTGAGCAAATACGTGCAGTGGTGCAGGATGAGCAGAATGGAGCGGATCAGGCCCATGTGACCCTGCGATGGCGATGCGACCAGCCGCTGACGATTCATGGCGACGGGCAGCAGATCAGAGTGGCTCTGGCCAAGCTAGTGGAGAACGCTGTCTCCTATTCGCCTTCAGGCTCTACCGTCTCCCTGGTGGCACAGGCCTCCAAGGATGGGCACTACGGAATCATCAGGGTGGTAGATCACGGCCGAGGCATATCCAAGGCGGACCAAGACAGGATCTTCGAGCGTTTCTACCGTGCCGACAATCAGAGTGAAGAGACAGCCGTAGGCATCGGCCTAGGGCTGGCCATCGTCAAGCATGTGGCTCTGACCCACCATGGCTCGGTCACGGTCTGGAGCGCGCCGGGAGAGGGGAGCACATTTACGCTGATGCTTCCTCTGGCTCAGGGTCCGGTTGCTGGGCAAGGCGGCGATAATCCCAGCGATTGAAATGCTCCCAGATCAACAGCAGAATGCCCACGCCAACCCCGGACAGGCAGACAATCAGAGGCTTGGTGACCGTCATTCCGGTCAGGGCCAGAATGCCCACCACGGCCAAGGCCAGAATCCAGGCGCCAGTGCCGAGCAGGAAGATGCGTCGCAGGTCCACCTGCACGGGCCGAGGCGAAGGCCTGCGGGAATCCGGGTCGAAAATGGGAGCCAGCTTCATACCTTTACTGTACCGTTCGCAATGACATGCGGCGACCCCCTCGCCTTGCCCAGGCCTCGGCCCTTGTCTTATCATGACGGGGATTGGTGGGTTCGTATGCACCGGCCCATGGAGGGATTTCCCGTGGAAAGGGGAGTGCGTGTATCCGATCCAAGCTGTGGAGAAGCACTACGCCTGGGGCTCACATGACCGACTGCAGCGCATGTTCCATTTGGATGAGTCAGACGGGTGCTCGGGGGATACATTGGCGGAGATGTGGTTCAGTGGACACACCGAATCCCCCTCGCCCTTGGCCTTGCCCGACGGTTCGCTGCTGCCTCTGACCGTGGCCATCCGCCGCAATCCCATGGCCATGCTGGGGGAGCGCGACTCCCGCCTCTTCGGCCCCACCCTGCCCTACTTGTTCAAGATCATCTCGGCCCGCATCCCTCTGTCTCTGCAGGTGCATCCCCTGGATTTCGAAGCCCGTGCCGGTTTCAACCGTGAGAATGCCCTGGGTGTGCCTGACGACGATCCCAGCCGCTCCTTTCACGACAGTCTGGCCAAGAACGAAATGGTAGTGGCCCTGGAGCCTTTTCAGGCCTGTGTAGGCTTCGCGACCATCTCCACCCAGCTGACTATCCTGCGCGCCGTGGATCACCCTCTGGCCGAGCTGATGACCGAGGCGCTGACCGCCCGCACCTTCCACCTGGGGGTTCCTCCGGCCCGTTTTGCCGCGGCTGATGCCATGATGCCGGTTTCCTCCCTGATCTGGCCGGACTCCCGCAGACGTATCTTCCGGGCCTTTCACACCGCTGTTACTGCCGAACCAGAGGCGGCCCGAGGTCTGGAGGAAGCCTTGGAGGCTGCTACTGGGCGGCTGCGATCCAGGCGGGCGGGAGCCGTGCTGGACCATGCCCTGTGTGCCGTCCGGGCCTTTCCGGATGACCCCGCCGTGCTCTGCCTGCTTATGCTCAACCCTGTGGACCTGGAGGAAGGCGATTCGGTCTATATCCCCGCCGGTACCCCTCACGCATACATCCACGGCACTGCGGCAGAGATCATGACCAACTCCGACAATGTGCTCAGGGCCGGCATGACCCCCAAACATCGGGACATTCCCAACCTCCTGCGTAGCCTGGACTGCCAGCCTTCGGCCCCCATTGACCCATCGAGCTCCATGATTGCCACCCTGATCATGCACAATATGGTGACCTACCGGCCCAAGATCAACGAATACATGCTGGTCTACGGGCATGTGGAGGAGGGCGGAGCCACTTGGCCCCTGCTCAATAGGCTTCAGCAGCGATACGGGGATCTGATAGAGCGTCTGGGGCCCCGCCACCTGATGATTCCCCGCCGTGGACCACGCATCATCGTCTGTACAGATGGCCGGATCCGTTGCACGGCCGCTGACCAGTCCTGTGTTCTGGACCAGGGGCGGGCCCTCTTCATTCCCTCCGAGGACGGCCGTGTCGACATCACCATGCCTGAAGATTCCAACGATGCTGGCGGATCCTTCCTCCTGGCCTCGACTCCGGTCTGACCTGGTATGAGTCCGGTTCGCTCAGGGTGGACCATGCAGGGTTCAAAACTATGGGACACGCCGTGGCGGACGGCACGCATGCGGGTTTGCTCATGTCCGCATTATGTCCGTATAATCCTAGAGTATTCCGTGGTTGTCGAAGATGAGCGACCACCGAAGCCATGCTTGAGTACACCAGTATGGACAATTCAGGTCATTTGGCCTGGATTCTCGCTTGCGTTATGGTGTTCCCTTGTGATGGTTCGTGGTACGGCACGAAAGTCGCGTCGGAACATAAACGGGAGTGATTCTAGATGAAGCATGCTGCGCACGGGGCTTCGGCCAGGCGGGGCACAGGTGTCGGCAGTCGGTCGACCGGCCGATCGTCGGGCATAACCCAGGCAGCTGGCATTGAGGGTCTTGATGATGCCCTGGCAGCCAAGCTCAACGAGGTGGCCCCTCGGACCCGTCGTTCTATCCGTCTGGCGGCCAAGGCCTCAGCCCGTCGCTCTCATATCATGACCGGTTCGGCCCTGACTGTCCTGGTCGGTGCTGCCGCTTCCTCCATGGCGGTCAGCCAGGCTCGGGGCGACTGGTCCTTGCCTTTGGCCGACAGTGTCGCAATCAATTTGGTCACCCCCTCATCCTCAGTTGGTTCGTCCAGCGCAAGTGGTGGTGCAAGGGTCTCCCGCTCTGATTACCGTCAGCCCCTGCCGACGGCCTCACAACGCAACGAGGGCAGCTGGGAGCTGGGTGAATCCGAACTCGATGCCGGGCAGATGTCCAAATCCCTGGCCAACAATCCGGTCGTGGCTGTGCTGATGGATGCCAACCGATCAGTACTGCCGGCAGGGTTCAATCCCAACCATGTCACTGGAGATGTGGGCAACGCCTATGAGTTCAGCCAGTGCACCTGGTGGGTCTACGTCCGTCGTCACCAGTTGGGACTGCCGGTGGGCTCGCACATGGGCAATGCCAAGGACTGGACCGGCTCTGCCCGCACCCTGGGCTATTGGGTGGACAATACGCCGCGCAATGTCGGCGATATCGTGGTCTTCCAGGCCGGCCAGGAGGGTTCGGATTCCACCTATGGCCATGTGGCCATCGTGGAGAAGATCAATCCCGACGGTTCCATCGTCACCTCCGAGTGCAGTGCCAACATGAACGGAAAGACATATTCTCGCACCTTGTCCAATGTGCACGCTCTGAACTACATCCACTACTGATCCTTGACTGCGCGGATCGTGTCCTCTTGTGCTTGGTCCCTGTGCCCGATACGTGATAGAATTGTGAGCGATGAAAAAGACACGCAAGTATGTGAGCATGATGGCAGCTGCCACAATCTGTGGCATGCTCTCCATCGGTATACCCGCCGTGGCCCAGGCCAGTGACGGCAGTGAAGCCGCAGTCACTTCGTCGCGTTCATTCACCCCCGGCAGCAAGGTACGTGCCGACCTGTTGACCGAGTCGACGGCTACCACCGTCGAAAAGGACAGCAGCTGGGGTGGCATCGAGTCTTTGAGCGTTCCTGCCACCAAGTCTCCTGCCGAGAAGGATGCTGAAGCCAAGGCCCAGCAGGCTCAGGAACAGGCCCAGGCTGCGGCCAGTCGGCACCAGTCCTCGCAGCAGGTCAGTCGTTCGGCTGCTCGTAGCAGTACAGTCAGCACAATCACTGAAGTGCCGGCCACTGGCAGGGGCGCAGATGTGGTCAACTACGCCCTTCAGTTCCAAGGGATTCCTTACGTGTTTGGTGGGACCGATCCAGCCACGGGTTTTGACTGCTCTGGTTTCACCCAGTATGTGTTCGCTCACTTCGGCATCGGCCTGCCCCGCACAGCCGATGCGCAACGTTCAGTTGGTGTGCCGGTCACGGATCCTGCTCCTGGCGACCTGATTGTGACTCCTGAGGGTAGCCATGTGGGCATTTATGTTGGCGGTGGCCGCATGATTCATGCCCCGGATGTTGGCCGGACCGTAACAGTTGAGAAGCTTTATCGGGCTTTCGAGTATCGTCGTCTGGTCTGAGACATATTTGTGAATGTAACCTCAACGCCCCCTTGTGGGGCGTTTTGCATATTCAGAGTCGAAGTTCCTCGCGTGTTGGCCCTTGCCAACTTATCGATCAGGTCTGCATGCGATATTCTGGCAGAAAGAGCGGTGTCGGTTTGTCATCGCCAAGTTTAAAGGAGGTCGTCGGATGAGCAACGACAAGGCTGTTCTGGTAGGCGTCGATGGCTCGGACGCCAGCTACAAGGCGGCGTGGTGGGCCGCCAACTACGCTAAGCATGCAGGGTTGACCCTGCAAATCGTCTGCGCATATTCCCTTCCCTCTTATGCGGCTGTCTCTTTCGATGCGACCTACACCACCATGGGAGACGACGTAGCGGCTCACAACGACGCCCAGGAGATTCTCTCAAAGGCCAAGGCCATCGCCGATGAACAAGGTGTCGGTGCAGCCACGCTGATTGTGACGGGGGATCCCTCCTCGGTCTTCGTGGAGCTGAGCCGCAACTACCGGCTGATTGTCATCGGAAACCGGGGCAAGGGCGGCTTGGCTGAGCGGCTGCTGGGCACCACAAGCTCCAGCCTGCCCGCCTATGCCTACTGCCCTATCGTGGTCGTTCCCTACACCGACGACGATGGCAACCTGATGCATTTGAGCAACGACATCAAGCGGGTTGCCGTGGGTTCCGACGAGTCTAAGTGGGGTCTTAAGGCATTGCAGATTGCCGCCGCTTTCGCTGACAGCTGGAATGCCGAGCTGGATGTGATGTCGGCAGTGCCCAATATCTCCGGACTGACCGGCACGGGCTCGGCCGAGGAGCGCAGCGTCATGGACTCCTACCTGGATGATCTCAATACCCGAATCACTCCGCTCATGAAGACCTATCCCGATCTGCGCATCAACAAGACCGTGGTGCCAGGGTCTGCCGTAGAAGCCTTGACCCAGGCCAGCAAGACCCATGACGTGGTCGTAGTCGGCTCACGGGGCCGCGGCGGCTTCACCGGGCTCCTGCTGGGATCTACCAGCCAGGGCCTCCTGCAGCATGCGGTCAGCCCCGTTTACGTGGTGCCGCGCAAATATGTGGAGGCCGAGGAATCCGGTCTCAAAGCCGCAGCCGACGCGGCAGAAAGCACGGATGTGGCCGATATCACCGGAGTAGAGAAGATCTCTGTGGATTTGGCCAAGCCCGAGCAGCTGGCTGATCTGGAGTCGACCATCGATCCCGAGCATAAGGAGTAAGGCGGTCGATTCAACGGCAACATCGACGAAGAGCGGGGACCCCCGGAGTTCAATGAACCTGGGGATCCCCGCTCTTTTATGGCTGTCAGATCAGTGGCGAACCTTGACGGAGATCCTGACCGGGGTCTCCCGCTGATAGGTATGCGCCACAGTGCAGGACTTGGCAATATGGCGGCGGACCCGCTCCTCCAACTTGTCCGCATCCTCCTGGGCCAGCCTGGCCGAAGTGGCATCGACGTCCACCTGCTCGTCGAAGCTCAAGTAGGCGTCGTCGTCGGAGTCATAGGTGCCGTCCACCACGATTTTCGCCCCCTTGCCCTTGCCCAGGGCGCTCTCCACGGCGAACTGGCTGGAGAGGGCTCCGCAGGCGGCCAGGGCGATCTTCATCAGATCGCCCGGGTTGAACTGATCCTCGCCCTTGCCGAAGGTGATGTGGGCCCCATTGTCGCCATAGGCGTTCCAGGTGCCGTCCTTGTCGCGTTCGACCCAAAGTCTCTTGCCCATCTGTTCCTCCTTGTCCGGCACCCGGCGGGTGCGTCATCCGGGTCCGACCCTGTGGCCGGACCTGCTCTTCCAATCTAACCCGGACTGTGCGATTCGTCACCGGGGCGCGCTCAGCTGACCGAGGACTTGATAGTATGGCCGCATGGCCTTGACTTCCGAAGAACTACAGCGTATTCGTACACGTATCCCTGAGCGTCCCGACTCGGACATTCCCACCCCCTATGAGGACTTGGTGCGCACCATCCTGCGCGAGGGCACCCTGAAGTCCGACAGGACGGGGACCGGTACCATATCCCTGTTCGGGCGGCAGATGCGCTTCGATCTGTCGCATTCCTTCCCCTTGATCACCACCAAGAAGGTCTACTTCCGGGGAATCGCCTACGAGTTGCTCTGGTTCCTGAAGGGATCGCAGAATGTGCGCTGGCTGCAGGAGAACCGCGTGCATATTTGGGACGAGTGGGCCGACCCGGAAACCGGGGATCTGGGTCCGGTCTATGGGGTTCAGTGGCGCAGCTGGCCCGCACCGACGCCAGAGGACCCCCATCACACCATTGACCAGATAGCCAAAGTGCTGGATCTGATACGTACCCATCCGGACTCCCGTCGAATGATCGTCACTGCTTGGAATCCAGCCCAGGTTGACAGCATGGCTCTGCCACCCTGCCATGCGCTCTTCCAGTTCTATGTGGCCGACGGCAGGTTGAGCTGCCAGCTCTACCAGCGCTCCTGCGACATGTTCCTGGGGGTGCCTTTCAATATCGCCTCTTATGCCTTGCTGACCCTGATGATGGCCCAGCAGGCCGATCTTGAACCTGGGGAATTTGTCTGGACCGGTGGCGACTGCCACATCTACGACAACCATGTGGAGCAGGTTCTGGAGCAGCTGTCGCGCAATCCTTATCCCTATCCGACCATGCGCATCCGCAAGGCCGACTCCATCTTCTCCTATCAGTACGAAGACTTCGAGGTAGTGGATTATCAATGCCACCCCGCCATCAAAGCCCCGGTGGCGGTCTGATGGTGCGCTGAGCCGAATACGGGCACCGTCGAATCCGAAGATTAGAATGTTCTCGTATATCTACTCACTATGAGGAGTGAACGCAACAGATGGAGCATGACAATAGTCGAAGTGGCTATCACGAACCCGAGCCCGGTCAGGCCGGGCTTCTAGGCGATGAGGATTGGCGGCATCAGGAAGAAGAGATAGGCCGCCGCTCATCGGTCAATATGATCTGGGCGCAGGCGCAGGCCACTGACGGTCGGCGTGGCGCCATCGGTTACCACAATGCGCTGCCTTGGCATCTGAGCGAGGATATGCAGCACTTCAAGGAGCTGACCGTATCCCATCCTGTCATCATGGGGCGGCGGACCTGGGTCTCCATGGGGGAGCGACCCCTGCCCAAGAGGGACAACATCATTCTATCCAGTGACCCAGGGTTCCATGCACCAGGCGCCACTGTGGTATCTGCTGCCGACGATGCTCTGGAACTGGCCAGGCAGGAAGCCATTCCTGATGATGGGATGGATCGTAGCGAAATCTGGATCATCGGCGGCGCAGGGGTCTTCAGCACCTTCTTTCCGCTGGCTGATGCGGCCTATGTGACCGACCTGGATCTGCGGACTCCAGCTGATGTCTTTGTGCCTGATATGGAGGAGCTTGTCAGCAAGCGGTTCTGGCAGGTGTGCGACGAGAGCCGTTGGATGACCCCTGCCAAACCAGACCAGGCGGATGCCATCCGGCGCTTCCGGTACATCACCTATGGGAAGGTGCGTTGATGGCCCAGAATTCTGGAGGAAAGGCTTCACGGGGCCCTTACAACGTCATGACCGTCTGCACCGGCAACATCTGCCGGTCACCCATGGCTGAGATCATCCTGCGTAAATTCTTCCAAGATCGCGGACTGGATGAGGACCAGGTCAGGGTGGAATCCAGCGGGGTAAGTGACGAAGAGTTCGGCAACCCCATAGATCGGCGAGCTCAGAAGGTTCTGCGCGAGCGGGGCTATGAGGTGCCGGCTGACCACTTCGCCCACCGGATCACCCGGGAGGAGGCTGAAGACGCGGACCTGCTCCTGCCCATGACGGCCGACCATATGCGCGCTCTGCTGCGTCTGCTGCCCTCAGGCAAGCGATCCGCTGTGCACCTGTACCGCAGCTTCGACCCGGATCTGCCCAAGCCAGCGCCGGGCCGGGAAAGCCAAATCGATCTGGTGGACCCCTGGTATGGCGGCCCACATGAGTTCGAGGTGGCCATCGATCAGATTGAGCACACCGCGCCTTACATCGTCGACTGGGTGGTGCGTCAGCTGTCCTGAATGCACGAAGCGCTCCTCCGCTTGCTGCGATTACTCCACCACTTATTGCATCTGTAGCATTGCTGTGCAAGTGGCCTGGGGACAATCCCCTGGTTTCCGTAGGTTATTTCACTACCCCGGAGGGTCTCCAGGCCTTGGTGCAAGGCTATCACGTGCTCTCCTGGTCTGGTGGGTGCGAGGCGTTACGGGTGTGACGTGCATGGGCAGGCTGTAGAGCTTGCGTTCGGCTTGTTCAGCGGTGTTCGTCGGTGGCGGTACCGGGCGTTTGCACAGATTGGGCCTGTTCGATCCCTGTCGTCGTAGGCTTCGACACCGGCAAAGATAGGGATGTGCAGGATAGCCAAGTATGTGAGGGGCGTGGAGTAGTTCTTCAGGAATCCGACAAGATGCACAGCAACCCGAGCATGACACGGATTTGTGCATGCAGCGCAACCTGTACAGGAGCAGGGCCGCTGAGGAGCTCCAATGTATTGTTTGGGGATGTTCTGGGATGAGGTGAATATGCTGGGGAAACGCTGGGGTCGGTTCTGAAAATCGAAAAGGCCAAGAAAACAGAAACCCCTCAGGCCCGCCGTTCCAGCGAGTGGGGGATTTTATGGTGGCTCCGAGCGGGATCGAACCGTTGACCTAGCGATTTTCAGTCGCTCGCTCTACCAACTGAGCTACAGAGCCATGAATAGTCGAAAAGACCCTGACAAACCGGGCTAGACCATTCCCAGCGACTCCGGCCGGACTTGAACCGGTGACCTCCGCCGTGACAGGGCGGCGCTCTAACCAACTGAGCTACGGAGCCGAGGCTGCTCGAACAGCCAAGAGGAAAGTTTACATGAGCGCCGGAGGAATGCAAGCTCCGGCGCGTCGCTGCCTAGTCCTGCTGCTGCCAGCTATCGGTGTCGATGTGGTGGGAAGGGTTGGCCTGCCAGGCCTTCCAGGCTGATTCAACGATCTCCTCGACGCCGTACTTGGCATGCCAGCCCATTTCGGTGTTGATTCGGGTGGGGTCGCCGATCAGGTGCGGTGGGTCGCCGGCGCGGCGAGGCTTGATGGCCTCAGTGAAAGGCAGACCCGTCACCTTCTTGACCTCGTCTACGATCTGGCGAACGGATGTGCCCTGGCCAGTGCCCACATTGAAGGCATCGTAGCGGCGCTGGTCGCGGTCCAGGTAGTCCAGGGCGGCGATGTGGGCGTCGGCCAGGTCGGAGACGTGGATGTAGTCTCGCACGCAGGTGCCATCGGGGGTGGGATAGTCGTCACCGAAGATGGCGGGAGCCTTGCCCTGCCGCAGCCTGTCGAAAAGCATGGGGATTAGGTTGAGGACGGCCGGGTCCTCCAGGCTGACTGGTCCGCAACCGGCAACGTTGAAGTAGCGCAGGGCGCAGAAGCGGATGCCGTAAGGTTGCTCGCAGGCCCGGGCCATCCACTCGCCGACCAGCTTGGTCTGGCCGTAGGGGTTGATGGGGACCATGGGCTGCACGTCTTCTGGGACCACGTCGACCGGCGGCTCGCCGTAGGTTGCGGCTGAGCTGGAGAAGACCAGCTTCTTGGCATCGGTCTTTGCCATTGCGGATAGGACGTTGATCATGCCGTTCAGGTTCTGCCGGTAGTACCAGATGGGCTTCTCCACCGACTCGCCCACCTGTTTGCGGGCGGCGAAGTGGATGACCGAGTCGACCTTGTTCTCCCCGATGATCTCAGCCAGACGTTGATCGGCCCCAGGCGCCGCCACGTCAGCGCCGTAGAGACGGGCATTGCCGATCCGATCGGGTTTGCCATAGCTGAGGTCATCGACCACGACGACCTCCTTGCCGGCCTCCTGCAGGGCGTGAACCACATGGGCGCCGATGTATCCGCAGCCGCCTGTAACCAAAACTGACATCTGCATGCCTTTCCTGTCGAAAACCGGACGTAAGGGACTGTTCGGTTTTGCAATCTTTTGTTATTTTTTGTTCTAGATTGAGTATATCACGGGCACATGTTAGCGCTATGCCCGCTTGTATCCGCTTTCTAGGATATATATGAGCTGTGATGAGTGCAGAAAAACAGAGCAAAGCCCCCATGCGGTCCATCGTCTCCTATGTGAGGCGGTCCGAGAAGCTCAGCGACCGGCTGGCGAGGGCTTGGGCTCAGTATTCCTCCAGATACCTGCTCGATTTGGATCAGGCTGATGGTTCGTTGACGGTTGCCGAGAATCTGCGTTGTGATGCAGCAATGGTCAGGTCGATCTGGGGGCGGGATGCCCCGCTGATCGTCGAAATCGGATCAGGCAACGGGGAGAATGTAGTGGCCGCGGCCCGGGAGCACCCTGATCGGAACTACCTGGCCCTGGAGGTCTATCAGCCGGGGTTGGCCCATACCATGCTGATGGCTGGTAAATCCGACCTGGATAATCTGCGGCTTGCCCAGGTCAACGCCCCGGACCTTCTGGCCCGGATGGATACTGGGCTGATCAAGGAGGTCTGGACCTTCTTCCCCGACCCCTGGCCCAAGATGAAGCACCACAAGCGTCGTCTGGTCCAACCGGCTCTGGCTGATGACTTGGCGGAGTGTCTGGAACCTGGTGGCCTCTGGCGAATCGCTACTGACATCGAGGATTATGCTCTGCACGTGCATGAGGTCATGGATGGGAATCCGAGATTCAAAAACCTGGGCAATCTGCGAGTCAGTCTTCCCACCCGGCATGTCGGCAAAGGGACGGCCGATCAGGCCAAATCCCTGCCTCATGCCATTTTCATGGAGTCAGCGCGTTTCGATGGCAGAATCGTAACCAACTTCGAGCGCAAGGGGATCGAGGCCGGCCGTGTCATCCACGACCTGACTTATCAGGTTTTGGCAGACTGACTACAGAGTGTGCATAAACATGAAGAGCGAGGGAGGCCCCGATGGTCAAGAGGATAGTGGTGGGAATGCTGGCCCATGTGGACGCCGGCAAGACCACGCTCTCGGAAGCCATGCTCTACCGGGGCGGACGAATTCGCCGTCTGGGCAGGGTGGACCATGGCGATGCCTACCTGGATACCAATGATCTGGAGCGTCAACGTGGCATCACCATCTTCTCCAAACCGGCCCGGTTGACCTATCGCGATGTCGATCTGACCCTGATTGACACACCCGGCCATGTGGATTTCTCAGCCGAGATGGAGCGGGTTCTCTCAGTCTTGGATTATGCTCTTCTGGTCGTCGATGCAACAGCTGGATCAGAGGGGTATGTCGATACGCTGTGGCGACTTCTGGCACGCTACGGGGTACCCACCTTCATCTTCATCAACAAGTTGGATGCCCCTGGTGCTGATGCCGCCCGCATTCTTGAAAGCTGCAAGCAACGTTGGTCTCCGGACTGCCTCGATTTGAGTCGTGGACTTGAACATGGCGATATGGAGGATGTGGCCCTGCTCGACGAGGACGTCATGGACGAGTACCTCAAGACCGGGGGCATATCGGATGAGAGCCTGGCAAGACTGGTCGCCGACCGCCGTCTCTTCCCCTGTTTCCTTGGGTCCGCCTTGCGTCTGGACGGGGTTGACGCCCTCCTGGAGGGGCTGGAGCGGTACACCCTTTCGCCGGTGTACGGCAAACAGTTCGGTGCAAGGGTGTTTAAGGTATCGCATGATGACAAGGGTGCCAGATTGACCTGGCTCAAGGTGACCGGTGGCGAGCTGCCGGTCAAATCCTCTTTGGCCACTGAGTTCCGTCATGGAGATGAAGCCAGCAAAGAATCGGGTTCTGTTGCGGAGGTGTACAGGACAGCCGGAGATATGGGGAAGAACGGACGCGTTGAGACCAGGGAGACGGTTGATCAGCTTCGTGTCTATTCGGGAGATTCCTATAGGTTGACGGACTGCGCCCAGGCCGGAAGCATCGTGGCGGCAACCGGCCTTGACCTGACACGTCCAGGGCAGGGGCTTGGGTGCGAGCGGAAGGATCTGACTCCTGTGCTGGAGCCGGTGCTGTCCTATGCAGTGGAGGCCGAAGGGGTGGACCCGCACCACTTGTTGAGCGCCTTGCGCATCTTGGAGGATGAGGATCCCCTCCTGCATGTGGCCTGGCAGGAACAGCTCCAAGAGATTCACCTGCGTATCATGGGCCAGGTTCAGTTGGAGGTGATTCAGGAGGAGTTGGAGCGGCGGTTCGGCATGCAGGTCTCCTTCAGCCAGGGCGGAATCCTCTATAGGGAGACTATCGCGGCCCCCGTTGAAGGCGTTGGACATTTCGAGCCCCTCCGCCACTACGCCGAAGTCCATCTGCTCCTGGAACCTACAGAGCCAGGCAGCGGTCTCAGTTTTGCGTCGACCTGCAGTCTCGATCGCCTGGACGGGAACTGGCAGCGGCTCATCATGACCCACCTTGCGGAGAAGGAGCATTTGGGAGTTCTGACGGGTTCGCCCATCACCGATATGCGCATCACCCTATTGGATGGCCGCGGTCATATCAAGCACACCGAGGGCGGGGACTTCCGCCAGGCCACCTACCGGGCCGTCCGGCAGGGGCTGATGAAAGCGCACAATATACTTCTGGAGCCCTGGTACCATTTCAGACTCACTGTTCCTCAGAAGAATTTGGGCAGGGCCATGTCGGACATCTACCGGATGAAGGGCAGCTTCTCGGAACCGCAGGCAGACGGGGATACTGTCGAACTGGAAGGGGATGCGCCAGTATCGCAGATGCGTGATTATGCCATCCAGGTCAGCACCTACACCCATGGCCGCGGACATCTGACCTGTTTCTTCAACGGGTATCGTCCCTGCCATGACCAGGATGCTCTTGTGGATTCCATCGGGTACGATCCCGAGTCCGACCTGGAGAACACCCCTGACTCGGTCTTCTGTGCCCACGGAGCTGGATACGCGGTCAAATGGAACAAGGTAGAGGACTTCATGCACCTACCCGGCGGCCAGTACATCTGAACCATAGCCTTAAGGATTGTGCTTGGTGATCCTCGGCATCGAGGGGCACTATCGAGGGGCACTGGGGAAAGGTCATTCTGGGCGGTCTGCCCTTATTGGTTGATGATTCACCTAGAATTACGGACATGATTGATCATCTGACGCTGAAGGTTCGGGATATCCGGGCTTCCATCGATTTCTATAGCAAAGCCCTGGCACCATTGGGGTACGTGGCCAAGGCCCACCATGAGCCCACCATTGGGTTCGGTGCTGAGGATGATGGAGCCCACTCAGACTTCTATCTGACACCAGGCGAGGACGGGACCGGTTCACCGGTGACGCACATAGCCTTCAGGGCCGCTGATGCCGCAACGGTAAATGCCTTTTACAGGGAGGCGCTCGCTGCCGGGGGCCGTGACAATGGTGCTCCCGGGCTGCGTGATTATCATGCCGGGTACTATTCTGCTTTCGTCTTGGATCCGGATGGAAACAATGTTGAAGCAGTGGTGGACTGGTCAGGTTCCCAAGGGTAACCGCGTCGGTCCACATACGGGATCATGTCGGCATCCGGGCGGCTGGGAAGGCCTAGGATGACCGGTATGACCTATACAGCCGCATTCGATGTGGGCACTACGCAGGTCAAGGCCGTTCTTGTGGATGAGCAAGCCACTGCCAAGGTGTGCGCGTCCAGCGGTCTTCTGCCCATTGACACAACTGGCGGACGTGTCGAGCAGAATCCCGAGGATTGGCTGCAGGCCTTCATTGAGGTGTCCCGTGACCTTTTGGCTAAAGCTGGGAAGATTCTTGAGCACTTCAAGAGCGACCAGGTCACCGGCATCATCATGAGCGGACAGATGCAGGACCTGATCGCCTTGGATGCGCAGGGGCAGCCTGTCGGGCCGGCGATCCTGTACGCGGACGGCAGGGCCGAAGAAGAGTCTGCTGAGCTGACGGAAATGTATGGGGCTGATTCCTTCCGCGCCCGAGTGGGGAATCCGTGCGATGGGTCCCTGCCTGTAGCCAAGCTGATGTGGATGTCCAGGCATCAGCCTGACCGGTATGCGCAGGTTCGCCACGTGCTCATCGATGCCAAGGATTATCTGATTTGGTGGTTGACCGGTGCCTACTGCGGCGATATGACGGCCTGTTCGACGGCAGGCGCCATGGATTTGTATTCGGGCAAGTGGAGAAAGGACATCCTGGAGGCATCTGGCCTGGATGCCGCAATCTTTCCGGAACTCTATTGGCCATGGGAAAACGTTGGCACGAGCACGCCGGGCGCATCCGCTGCCACGGGATTCGCTCCGGGAACTACGGTCTATGCAGGAATGGGGGATGCCGGGGCATCTACCTTGGCTGGTGGGGTATTCCATCCCGGTCAATGTAATATCAACCTGGGCACATCCGGGTGGATTGCCACTGTGACAGAGCGGGCAGTAACCGACCGCACTGGAATGGTCAATCTGGCCTATCTGGGCACTGGCAGCATTATTAATACAGTGCCTTTCTTAAATGCAGGCAACGTGCATGCCTGGGCTACCAGGGTCTTTGCAGGGGGCAGTCCGGCCGGGGGCGACGGCGACCCCTATAGACGCATGGGGCACTTGTTGGAATCCAGCCCTGCAGGAGCACGCGGTGTGATTTGCCTGCCCTATTTGGTGGGTGAGCGCTTCCCGATGATGAACCCCTCGATTCGAGGAGCCTATGTCGGCATTTCTTCCGGGACCGAGGCATGCGACCTCGCCCGAGCCGCGTTGGAAGGCGTGTCCTATTCGATTCGCCAGGGGCTCGACCTACTGGGTACGCCTATCGAACGAGTCACCCTGATCGGTGGTGGCACCCGCGAACCCCAATGGTGCCAGATGCTGGCGGATATCCTTGACGCGCCCGTTCAGGTGCTTGATGACGCCCACCTCATGCCTGCAGTGGCCTTGGCTGAGCTGGTCTCTGTTGTCAAACAGACTGGATCGTCTTCCCGGCTCGATCTGGAGGCCTTGAAGAAGTTGGTGGAAGCGAACCTTGCGGAACGTGTCTATTCTCCCAACGAAGCAAATCGCCAAGTGTACGAAGAAGGTTACAGCCGGTTCCAGCGGCTGTATCCTGCTTTGGATTCCCTCAGGTAAGCGTCCTCGGATGCATTTGTTCCTCATGGTTGGTGAGGACGATTCAGACTGGCGTAATGATGGGCTAGTGAATGATACGGAAAATCTGCAACCCTCTCAACCTTTGGGTCGCAGGTAAACCGGTGCACACTGCTGACAACAATTCTGGCCGTTTTCACAGGCTCACAGACTGCACCTTGCGAAACTGCCGAAATTCAAACAAGTGAGCCTTCATCTTCCCAGCTGATTTCCGTCGAGAGTGATTTGAAAGTGTGTGCCGGCATCGGCCCTGCACAGATTGCAATAGCCGTATTCAAGACTTGATGAGAAATATGTAGTTAACTGCACATCACTGTTTTATGGCCACCTTGGGCCTTCTGGTTTGTACCCCCGGAGAGAGTCGAACTCTCGCTGTCAGATTGAAAGTCTGGTGTCCTAACCGTTAGACGACGGGGGCGAACGAAGCCATGGTACTCGATACCCCTGGACCATGGCAAGTGCCGACCTGTCGCAGGTCGGTTCGAGTGAGGTTCAGGGCAGTGTGTCGCCTGGCCGCCTGGGCTACTTCTTGATAAAGGCCTGGTACCGTTCCTGATCGAGAACCTTGTCGATTTCGCCTATATACTCGACCCACTCGTTGTTATGGGTGAACCCTCTCTTGAACTTGTAGAGGCCGTCACTGTCGTCAAAGCCGAATATGCCGCCGAAGTCATAGCGCTTCTTGCCGCTGGCAATCGCGTGTTCGATCTGCGCCCACTGGACCAGGTAGGGTGCCATGTAGTTGCGCATGATGTTAAGGCTGCCGCCATACATGTACCACGACTTGTCACCGAACTCGAAGTTGAGGGCACCGGCGATCGCCTGGGAATCAACTCGGGCCAGGTAAATGCCCAGAATTCCCTTACCAGCGCAGTTCTGGACCATTCTGTCGAAGTAGGCTTTGGGGCGGTAGGCGATGCCATGGCGTTGGCTCATCACCTCATAGGTGTGGTAGAACTCGTCCATGGCCTCCTGAGTCTCGTCGCGCTCCACCTTTACCCCCTTGCGTCCAGCCAAACGGATGTTGTAGCGGGTCTTGGAATGGAAGGTCATGATCAGGTCATCCGGATCTACACCGTCAATGTCGAGGACCACATTGAAACGGGGCTGGGTGGTGGCATGGGCCTCCTCCTTGGGGAGGTTTCTGTTGCGCATCATGTAACCGTCAGCCTTGAGCCTGGCGTTGAGATCGTCGTCGAAGGGGACTTCAGGATCCAGGCGGAGGAGGAAGCAGTTCCGGGCCTCCAGCTCCGGCATGGCCTCCTCAACGAGGGCATTGAGGGTATCTACGTCGAAGCGGTCGCCTACCGGACCCTTGGTGGCGTATGCGAAGCCGTCGATGGTCAGAACCGACATGGCTGCTCTCGGGTTCTCAAGGGGGCCCAGATAAACGTAAAAACTGCCCCAGTTGCTCTTGATCCTGCCCCATTCAACGGACTGTGTTATGGAGGTGAAAGGTGCCTTTCTTACATAATCCTCATATGCGTCTATCCGTGAATCATCAGCGGTCAGAATCGGCATTATCTAAACTCCTCAGTAATTCCTCTTTTATCTTTGCTACAGGGGGGAAGCATCGGCCCAAAGAGGATTCAATCATTGCAAATCTTAGTCTGCTCAAAGGATATAAGGGCTGGCTTCACCGGTCATCGTCCGAACCCAGCTCCTGGTCGCGACGGTGAAAGAGCTCCATTTGTTCGCGGATCCAGACACGTTCCGCAGGATTGATGTCGGCGGATTCCAGGTACTTCTGGTAGACGGGGTAGAAGGCTCGCAGAATTGGGTAGATAGCGTAAAGGGTGTGTTCGGGCTTCTGCTCCCTGGTGTGTTGTGGGTGGGCGTCGAAGGTGTTCTTGAAGCGTTGCATGTAGTGGCGGAAGGATGTGAAGGAGGTATCCATGCGGCGAGCGCTGATGCCCACGTTCATGTCTTTGCAGTAAACCGTCTTGAACCCCTGGTCGATCAGGTGCAGGGAGATATCGACATCCTCATGCATGATGTCCTCTTTATCCCTGCAGACCTGGTTGCGTATGGCCCGCCAGGCCGTGGCGCGCAGGGCCATGTTGGATCCGTAGAGCAGGTATTGCCCGTCGTCGGCCCGGTAGATGGCCCGGCGGATGGTGTTGTCGCCCTTGAGCCCGATCTTCTTGCCTGGCATGTCATAATAGGCCACTGGTCCAGTGGCGCCCATGGCTTTTGGATCACGGGTGAAGACGCCGGAGACCACCTCGACCCAGTTCGGTCGCAGCATGCAGTCCGCATCGATTCGGCCCAGTATGTCGCCGGTTGCCCGGTCAAGTCCGTAATTGCGGGTGGGGATCAACCCTTGTTCGCTGTCCTGATGGAGAAGCTTGACATGCTGGTCAGGGTGCTCATCAATGAAGTGCTGGACGATGGAGGCCGTTGCGTCCGTGGAGTGGTTGTCGACTACCAGCACCTCCTTGGGTGCCTGGCTCTGCCTGGTGGCGTTCAGTAGGCAGTCTTCAATGCGTTCTTCCTCATTCCAGGCGGGTATGACTATGGAAACGGTCAACATACCCCTCAGGATACGTGTGCCCGGATACACCGTCGGCTCAACCTGCGCTCAATAGCCCGCCATGTCAGCCATCTTGGGATAATGGAACATATGGCCAACGAGCAAAAGCAGCGCTTCGATTTCGCGACGGTCTTCCCGCCCAAGGGGGATCCACGCCGACCTCCGGAATGGTTCGGCCGCGCCCTACTCTACGTGGTCATAGCCGTCTTCCTGGCCTGGTTCGCCTACTCCTCCTGGTGGAAGATCGAATTCCTGGTCTTGGACGTGGTGATCGCCATCTTCGTCTCCCTGGCCATGGAGCCCCTGGTGCTCAGGCTGGTCAAGCATGGCTGGCGGCGAGGAGCGGCCTCGGCGGTCACCCTGATAGGTCTGATTATTATTGTGATCGTCCTCTTGGGTATGTTCGGCAATCTGCTGGTCCAGCAGGTCATCGGCATGGCCAACGGGCTGCCGGCCCTCTATGAGCAGGTGGCGGAATTCATCGCCAGCCGCACCCCTTGGCACCTGCCGGCCATGCAGGATCTGGGCGGGGAGATCGTCAAGAATATCCAGACATCCTGGGTGACGGACTTCGCGGGGCAGGCCTTGACCACCACCGTGGGGCTGGCAGGGTCCTTCATCAATATCATGACCGTCCTGCTGGTCATCTACTACATCTCGGCAGCAGGCCCCAAGCTGCGCCGTAGCCTCTGCCAGTGGCTGGCCCCCAGGAGCCAGCGTCGTTTCCTCTTCGTCTGGACCATCGCCCAGGACCAGATCTCCAGCTTCCTGTTCAGCAGGACCATTCTGGCGCTCATCTCCGCAGCCTGCATGTCGGTCTTCCTGGTCATTCTCAAGGTGCCCTACTGGTTGCCGCTGGCCCTCTTCTGCGGGCTGGTATCCCAGTTCGTGCCTACCATCGGCACCTACATCGGCGGGGCCGTCCCCATAGTGGTGGCCTGGGGGAGCCGTGGACTACTGGTGGCTGTGATTGTACTGGTTTACATCATCATCTACCAGCAGATCGAAAACATGATTCTGGCCCCCAAGATCTCCCAGCGGACCATGGACCTCAACCCTGCCATCGCCTTCCTGTCCGTACTGGCACTGGGCGCGGTCTTCGGTGCCCTGGGCGCCTTCCTGGCCCTGCCTCTGGCGGCCAGCTTCCAGGCCATCTTCTCGGCTTCGGTCAAGCATTACGAGCTGATTGATTCTCCGCTTATGCAGGATCCCAAGCCGGTCGGCAAGTCCAAGGTGGTCGAAGGTGTCGAGGCATTCAACGAGCACGTGGTCCAGCCGGTGGCCAGCCACGTGGGTAGCCGGTCCGCCAAGGGAACCAGCGCCAGGGTTCGAGTGGACGACCCTGTCATGACCATTGCCAGCCAGCTTTATCCGACATCCTCGCCGACGGCCAAAGATCTGGATGAGTCGGCTACGATGCCTATACCCAAGTCCGCCTCGGCCCCGGTAAAGCACAGGCCGCTTAAGGGTACCGAGACCGGGGACGAGGCCTCCGAGGGGGAGGACAATCCCCGCAAGGAGTGGCGCTGATGGCCCTGCTCAAGGTATTGGACGTACTGATGATGCTGCTGGGCGGGGTAGGCATCGTCTATCAGGCCATCTGCATCGTCATCTCCTTCGTCTCCAAGCCGGTGGTCTTTCCCGATGCGCCCTTCGACAAGCGGTTCGCCGTCCTTATTTCCGCCCGCAACGAGGAACACGTGGTCGGGCATCTGATCAACTCCATCAAGGAGCAGACCTATCCATTCTCCATGGTCGACATATGGCTGGTGGCCGACAACTGCACCGACAACACCGCCGGACTGGCCAGATCACTCGGCTGCCATGTGGTCGAGCGGCAGGACCCGAACCGGGTGGGCAAGGGCTACGCTCTGACCTTCCTGCTGGAGCAGATACTCGATCGGGGTCTTGACTCCTACTATGATGCCTACTTCGTTTTTGATGCGGACAACATTCTGGACCGCCACTACATCGAGGAAATGAACAAGGCTTTCCAATCCGGCTTCCGCATATTGACCAGCTACCGGAACTCGGTCAACTTTGCGGATAACTGGGTTTCCTCGGGTTCGGCCCTATGGTTCATCCGTGAATCCCGGTTCCTCAACACCTCAAGGATGGTCATCGGCTCCAGCTGCCATGTGGGCGGCACCGGGTTCATGTTCTCCAGAGAGGTTATGGAGCGCAACAACGGTTGGAAGTTCCACCTGCTGACCGAGGATTTGGAGTTCACCATGGACTCGGTTCTGCACGGCGAGCGCATCGGCTATTGCGGCACCGCCATCCTCTATGACGAGCAGCCGGTCACCTTCAAGCAGAGCTGGCGGCAGCGGCTGCGCTGGAGCAAGGGCTTCCTTCAGGTCTTTCGCTACTACGGGCCTGCTCTGATTTCCCGGGCCTTCCGCGAACGCGATTTCTCGGCCGTTGACCTGACCATCCTGATCTGCCCTTTGACAGTTTTGGGGCTGGTCCGCTGCTTCTTCGGTCTGCTCTTCCCGGCTCTGGGTTTCGTGACTTGGACCAGCCAGATGACCACCCTGATTGATGGCATTGCAGCCGGGATTCTGGGCCTCCTGGCCATGATGGGCCTGGCTGCCCTTACCGTGCTGGCCGAGCGCGACAAGATCGGCGCATCCAACAAGGAGCTTTTCGCCTACTGCCTGAGCTTCCCCATCTTCATGCTCAGCTACGTGCCCATTTCCTTCCAGGCTATTTTCGCCAATCCAGGATGGAAGCCCATCGAGCACTCAGGACATTAAGGCCAGTAGTCCTTCAATCGGCAGCGAGACGGGCATACGGTAGACTTAAGGCCATGTCCGATGAAGCGCAAACAACCAGTATGACCGCCCAGACGGCAATGGTCCCTCCGCCAGATACACAGGCAGCGGTCTCTATCCGCGCCCTGGTCAAGTGTTATCAGGGCCGGCCTGCTGTCAACGCCCTCTCTCTGGACATCCCCAGGGGGTCCTTCTATGGGATAGTTGGCCCCAATGGCGCAGGGAAGACCACCACGCTGAATATGATGACCGGACTTCTGGTGCCCGACTCCGGCAATGTCATGATTCTGGGCAGGGACGTGTGGTCGGACGTGGATACGGCCAAGCGGATCATCGGCGTCATGCCCCAGGGTGATCAGATCTTCGACAGGCTGACAGGTCTGCAATTGCTGGTCTATTCGGGCATGCTTAGACGGATGCCGCGTAGTGAGGCGCTGGGCCGGGCCAGGGACCTGCTGGAGGCCTTCGACCTGACTGATGCCGGCGGCAAGCGGGTCTGCGATTATTCATCGGGCATGACCAAGAAAATCTGCCTGGCCACAGCCATGATCCATTCTCCTAGACTCCTGGTGCTGGATGAGCCGTTCGAATCGGTTGACCCAGTCTCAAGCGCCAATCTCAAGGACATCCTGGCCGAGTATGTCGATACCGGGGGAACAGTGGTCATTTCCTCGCATGTCATGGCCCTGGTGGAGCGGATGTGCACCCATGTGGCCATCATCGACCATGGTCTGGTTCGGGCTGATGGCACGGTGGCCCAGGTCGCTGCAGGCGAGGATCTGGAGGATCGTTTCCTGGAGCTTGTCGGCGGCCGTCACCAGGCTAAGCGAATCGCTTGGCTGAACGGCTCCGGATCCGAGGAAGACCGGGAGGCGGAATGAGCACGGCATCCACCATCATCGCCATGCGTTGGTCCATTACCTGGAGCACGATCAAGCACTCCTCCTGGCAGATGGTCGGAGCCATCATCAGTCTGCTCATGGTCATAGGCATCTGCCTGGCCTCATGGCAGGCTTCACTGACACTGGGAGGCTGGCTGCCCAGTGCCGGTTCGGGCGACCGGCAGCGTATGGGAACCTTATTGGTCCTGTTCCTGGTCGGGCTGACTCTGGGAGTGGTCCTGATTCAACTGGCCTTCCTGGGCCAGGGGTCCATCCTGAGCCCCTCGCGATTCGTCCTTTACGGGATACCTGACAGCCAGCTGCAAGTGGGGCTCTACCTGGCCGGGCTGACTGGGCCTACGGGATTGACTGGCCTCGTCTGCTTCCTGGCCCTGACGGCCGTCTATGCCCGCATGGGTGTCGGAGCCGCGATCGTGGCTTTGGTCGCCGCCCTCCTGGCTGTCATGGTGATGCTGGCCCTATCCCGGGCTGTTTTGGACCTGGTCGGTACCTTGATGGTTTCTCAGCGCTCCCGATCCGGGCTCTATCTGTTGGTCACCGTGGTGATCATGCTTTTGTGTCTGCTGCCTTCTTTACTGGACAGCGGGATTATAGATGGCATGGCAGTCGACACTGACTCCCTCAAATCCACGGCCGACATACTGGCCTGGACGCCATTGGGTGCCGCTGTCCGCCTGCCGGAGGATTTCCTTTCGGGATCATGGTGGGCTCTGCTCGGACGGCTGTGTATGGAGCTGGCCACCCTGGCTCTCTGTTTCATGATCGGCATGCTGTGTCTGCGTCATAACCGTTTGTACGCAGGGGCGAGGGCTGAACGGTCGGGTGCACCCAAGGGGCTGGGGATGCTGGGCCGGTCCCGGGACACTGTGGATGCCATGGCCGCGCGATTGCTGATTTATCTTCGTCAGGATCCGCGCAAGCTTGCCAGCTATCCGCTTCTGCTTGTTGTGGTGATTCTATACGCGGTGATCTTCCGTCAGATGCCCATGTTGCTATGGTTGGGACCGATCTTGGGCGCCCTGATGCTGGAGATTCCCGAGGGCAACGCCTTGGCCTATGATGGGCTAGCCCTGCGTATGGAGATAGCGTCAGGAGTGAAGGGTCGTGAGGACCGGCAGTCCCGTGTCCGCAGCCATCTGAGTGTGGCTCTGCCCTGCATACTCCTGCTTGGATTGGTGACTTTGGCACTCTCCGGGGCAATGAAGGGCGGGCGAGATCTGATCATCTCCTTGGATATGCTGGCTGTGACCGTAGGATTGCTCCTGTCTGGGCTGGGAGTCGCCCAGATTTTCTCGGCCCTGCTGATCTATCCGGTGCCTTCTATGGACCAGCCCTTCACGTCACCGCAGGGACGTGCTGTTGCCCAAGGCTTCCTGCCAATGCTGCAGTTGCTGGCTAGCCTGGTGATCATGCTGCCCACCTTCTTGGTGACATTGCTGGCCATGACCACGGGCGGGGTTCTTCCGCTCTGGCTGCCTGTGCCGGTCGCATTGGCGAACGGCCTGGTTATGCTTGCCGTAGGTGTCGCTTTAGGGTCTCGGATCTTCGATCGTCGTCAGTCGGCCATTCTGCTGACTCTGGATCGCTATGCTTCTCTGCAGTCCTGAGACAGCGACAGGACCAGTACTAGGCTAGTTGGATGATGCCGACCGAACCGAGCCGAATTCGGTTGGCGAATGCAAGTCCGGGAGAGCAATTGGGTGACAGACATCAGCAGCGCATGACACGCCGTCGTCAGATCAAGCGACGCTGGCGGGTGGCCTTGGCCATGCTTTTGGCTGTCATACTGGTCGTCGGCTATGCTGGCATGGATCTGGCTGACCTAGTGCCTGGACCGCTGACTTTGTCCAAGACCAGTCATTCTTCGGTCCCCCCTGCTGTCATGATGGGCGAACCGCCGACCTTCGCCGCCAACAAGCCCGGGTCCGCGGTGGATACCGGTCAGGTCCAGCAGCTGGTCAACGCTTTTGCCGACACACCGGGCATAGGCAATGCATACTCGCTGGTCGTGCGACAGGCTGACGGACGGGTGCTTGCTCAGAAGAACGCCGACCAGGCACGCCAGCCGGCCTCCACCATGAAGACCTTGACCGCAGCCGCAGCCGCCTCCGTTCTGGATATGTCCTCCCAGCTGGACACTGAGGCGGTTCTGAATTCCTCTTCCTCCTCGCAGGCGACGCTGACCCTACGCGGTCACGGCGATATGCTGCTAGGCGCCGGCAAGGACGATCCCCTGCACGTCAACGGCCGGGCAGGACTGGGAACTCTGGCCATGAAGACGGCCCAGGCCCTGCACAAGCAGGGGGTCGGCCGAGTGACCTTGGCTTACCAGGACACGCTTTTCGGCGACGACCGAGCGCCGAAGGGAATCGAAGAAAACAATGCTGATGGAATCTACTTCCAGGAGCCTGTCGCTATGGCCGTGGATGAGGCCAGGCAGGGACAGACCGAGCCTGTTGCCTATCCAGATGCAGGCGGTGTCTACCTGCCTAGGGTTCAAAATCCGGCAGGGGCTGCTGCAGCGGTCTTTGCCAGTCGCCTGATGGAGTCCGGGATTCAGGTGGACAATGCACAGGAGCCGAACAGGATCGACCATGCCCAGGGCAAGGTTCTGGCCCGTATCAGCTCGGCACGGCTCAGCGAGATCATGTCGCTGATGCTGCGCAATTCCGACAACAGCCTGGCTGAGCTTTTCGGCCGCCTGACCGCCTTGGCCCTGGACATGCCCAACAGTCCAGCCGGGGCTGTGAAAGCCGTGACCAGCACGCTGAACAAGCTTGGTGTGGACACTGCGGGCCTCAATATGGCCGACTGTTCGGGGCTGACCCCTGGCTCAAGTCTAAAGGTGGGAACCTTGGTGGACGTTCAGCAGCTGGCCCTGTCCGAGAAGGGGCTGACCCCCCTGGTCAAGGGTCTGTCGGTGGTGGGGCTGACCGGCACGGCGGCCAGACGCGAAATAGACAATCAGGCCGACGGGCTGATCCGGGTCAAGACCGGCACCTTGGATCAAGTGACTTCACTGGCAGGCAATGTGATTCGACGCTCAGGCGGTGTTCTGGTCTTTGCTGTAGTCGTCAACGATCCCGAGGATGTGGCTGCTGCCCAGCAGGCTGTGGACACCTTGGTCGGATCCCTGGATCGGCTCTGAACGGGAAGATGCCTGGACCATGGTCTATTCAGCGGAGATGAAAAAGGCGGTGGGCCTCCTGCGCTCGACCCTGGACCGGGAGGGCCTGGGCCTGCAGGACCGGCGGTTCACCCATCACGGGGTGCACCGGCCTGATCCGGATGCCCCACTGATCCTGGTGGCCTGCTCTGGAGGCCGGGATTCCCTGGCCCTGGCCTGCGTGTCCCATTTGGTGGCCGATATGACCGGTCTGAGGTGCGGGGCCTTGCTGATTGATCACGGTCTGGTGCCTGATTCGGATCGGGTTGCCGAGCGCGCGGCTGGAACCTGCCGGGAGTTGGGATTGGATCCGGTCCGCGTCACCAGAGTGGATGTGCCTGTCACTTCGGCAGGCCCTGAGGCCGATGCCCGTGCAGCCCGTTACCAGGCCCTCTCCGTGCAGGCCCTTGAGTTGGGCGCCAGGGCTGTCCTCCTGGCGCACACCCGTGATGATCAGGCTGAGACAGTGCTGATTGGCCTGATTCGCTCCCAAGGGCTGGAGGCCATCACCGGGATGGCTCGGCGTATAGAGCGTGGAGGAATGCGTTACCTGCGTCCGTTCCTGGGCCTGGACCGGAAAGATACCACGGCCATTTGTCGCCAGCAGGGGATCGACTGGTGGGACGACCCCACCAACGGCGACGATCAGCCGGCTGATTGTACGCTTCCCGAGACGCTGCCGTTGCGCTCGCGGATCCGTCATGACCTGCTGCCTGCCTTGAACCGGTTCGCTGGCCGGGACATGGTCCGTCGCCTGGCTCTGGGTGCGGACATGGCACGTCTCGATCAGGATTACCTGGATTCCCAGGTGAATGGACTCTTCCAGCGGCTGGTTGCGAGCCCTGACCCGGACCAAAAGGCCGAAGGGGTTCTGGCCTGCTTGGATGCCCGCGGATTGGCCGACTGTCATCCGGCTCTGCGTACCCGCCTGCTGGCTCAGGTGCTGACCGAGCTGGACATAAGGTTCACGGCCGTGCAGGTCCGGGCCCTGGATGATTTGGTCTGCCGTTGGCACGGCCAGCATGGCCCCCGCTTTCCCAGCTCCCATACAGCAATCCGTAAGGGTCAAGTCATTCTCATATGCAATGATGGGGACCATGCGCATCGCTGATATTCAATCCCATATCGACCATGAACTGGTGTCCAAAGAACGCATAGAGGATCTGATCAATCGGACGGCTGAGCAGATCAGCCGGGATTACCAGGGCAAGAACCCAATCATGCTGGCCGTTCTCAAGGGGGCTTTCAACACGCTTGCCGCCCTTTCGCAGGCCGTCACCATACCGGTTCAGATCGAGTTCATGAGCATCTCCAGCTATCCGGCCGGCAAGACCAGTGTTTCCAAGGGGGACCTGGACATCAGGATGGATTTGGACTGCGATGTGCGCGGACGGCATATTCTGATCGTTGAGGATATTATCGATTCCGGCTATACCTTGCATTGGTTGGTTGAGCATCTCAAGGAGCGGGGAGCTGCATCGGTGGAGATCTTCACTCTGCTGGACAAAACCTCGCGACACGAGGTCGAGGTGGATGTCAAGTATCCGGGGTTCGCCATACCCGACGAATTCGTTGTGGGCTTCGGGCTGGATTATGACGAGCAGTACCGTAATCTTGACTCGATAGCCGTACTCAGGTCCGAGGAATACATGGACCCGACCCAGGAACAGGATCATCAGGATCAGGGGGAGCAGTCATGAGCTACTCGCAGGGACCGCAGCAGGGTCCGCCCAACGGAGGCAGGGACAACGGGGACAAGGGGAACAACCCCTTCAACTTCAACCTAGGCAACAACGGTTCTGGTCCCAACGGGGGCAACCGCTCCTTCTGGCGTTCCCCATGGCTCTGGGGAATTCTGGCTGTGGTCATCATCCTGGCCATCTTTGGCTTCTTCAGCAGCCAGAACGGCGCCCAGACCATCGACACCCAGGATGGCCTGGAGCTGCTGAACGACCGCAGCAGCATGGTCAAGAAAGCCGAGATCACCGAGAAGATGCAGGTCGTCGAGCTCAAGCTCAATAGCGACTTCGTCAAGGATGTACCTGGCTTCCGCGGCAACCGCACCTCCAAGAACTTCGGCAAGGACGTGCAGTTCTACTACGTGGAGGCACAGGGGGAGCAGGTCGTCAAGGCCGTAGAGAAGGCCAAGCCATCCGAGGGGTACAACTCGGTGGTGCCACAGACCAGCATGATGAGCTACCTGATTTCGTCCATCCTGCCCATGCTGATTATTCTGGGAGTCTTCTGGTTCCTGCTCTCGCGAATGTCTTCGGCGGCCGGTGGCGGCATGTTCGGCATGGGCGGCAAGAAGAACTCCGCCCGGCTCAACGACGGGCAGACACCCAAGACCAAGTTCTCGGATGTGGCCGGCGAGGAAGCCGCTGTCCAGGAGGTGGAGGAGATCAAGGAGTTCCTCAAGGACCCCTCCAAGTACAAGGCTCTGGGCGCCCGCATACCTCGTGGCGTTTTGCTCTATGGTCCTCCTGGAACCGGCAAGACCCTGCTGGCCAGGGCCATCGCCGGCGAGGCCAGCGTGCCCTTCTACTCCATGGCAGGCTCCGACTTTGTCGAGATGTTCGTCGGTCTGGGCGCCTCCCGAGTGCGCGACCTGTTCGACGAGGCCAAGAAGAATGCACCGGCCATTATTTTCATCGACGAGATCGATGCCGTGGGCGGCAAGCGCGGCTCCGGCATGAGCGGCGGCCACGACGAGCGCGAGCAGACCTTGAATCAGCTGCTGGTCGAGATGGACGGCTTTGACAACGACACCAACCTGATCATCATTGCAGCCACCAACCGCCCCGACATTCTGGATCCGGCCCTGCTCCGGCCCGGCCGGTTCGACCGTCAGGTGGCCGTGGAGGCCCCAGACCTGGAGGGCCGTGAGGCCATCCTCAAGGTCCATGCCAAGGGCAAGCCCTTTGTGCCGGATGTGGACCTGCACACTGTGGCTGTGCGTACGCCCGGCTTCACCGGCGCCGACCTGGCCAACGTGCTCAACGAGGCTGCTCTGTTGACTGCGCGTTCCGATGCCCAGCTGATCGACAATCGGGCCATCGACGAAGCCATCGACCGTGTGCTCAGCGGACCTCGGCGGCGGACCAAGGGCATGGCTCTGGCCGAGATGCGCAACACTGCCTACCACGAGGGCGGTCATGCCATGGTGGCTGCTGCCCTGCACCACACTGACCCGGTCACAAAGGTGACCATTCTGCCGCGTGGACGCGCCCTGGGCTACACCGCGGTCATGCCTACCACAGATCGCTATTCACAGTCCCGCAACGAGCTGCTGGACCAGATGGCCTACGCCATGGGCGGTCGTGTGGCAGAAGAAGTGGTCTTCCATGACCCGACCACCGGTGCTTCCAATGACATCGAGAAGGCCACCAGCATCGCCCGGCAGATGGTCCTGCAGTATGGGTTCTCGTCAAAGCTTGGCGCCATCAAGTGGGCTGACGAGAACGACCAGGATTCAGGGCTCGATGCCTTGAAGCCCCACAACTATTCGGAGAAGACAGCCGAGGCCATCGATGAGGAAGTCCACAATCTCATCGAGACGGCCCATCAAGAGGCATGGCGTATCATCACCGAGAACCGTGACGTGCTGGACGAACTGGTTCGGCAGCTCCTGGTCAAAGAGACCCTGAACAAGGACGAGCTGGCTGCGGTCTTCGCTGGCCTGCGCAAGGCTCCGGAGCGTCAGCTCTGGCTGTCTGCACCGGATCGGCCGGACTCCGAGCAGCCCCCTGTGGAGATTCCCGAGGCACTCAGGCGCAGCGTAAACGGGCCGTCCACAGAGGACCAGCACTGAATTCTGCATCGGCTCGGTGCCTTGCATATGGTCCCGGGCCGTGTGACAGTGAATGTTCCAAGGCAAGGGAGGAGCGTACATCATGGATTCCATTCGTCTGAGCTCCATCAAGGTCGCACCCCTGCATGACCAGCAGAAGCCTGGGTTCAGCTATCAAGTCGATGCCGTCCTCTACCTGGATTTGAGCGAGGCAGGCAGACTCAACGACGGCACACAGACTGTGGACTATGTGCAGATTGTCCGTAGGATTGTAAACCTGATCCAAAACGAGCCGGCTAACGAGATTCTGGAATCTCTGGCCGCCAAGGTAGCTGATTCCATCCTGCTCTCCCACCAGATCCGTCGCACCCGCGTCACAGTCACCCGTCTGGGCGCTGACCAGGGAACCGGGGTCGATTTTCAGGTGGGCATCACCTTGGAGCGAGCCGCCGACGACCAGATGGAGGGTAACCCTGGCAGCTTGGAGTCTGGACGAGTCAGCGGCGCCGGGAATGCTGCTCTGGGGCATCCCTCGCTCCTGTTGTCTGGTCAGGCCGATTCTGTTCATGCGGCGCAGGCGCGATTGCGTCATCCTGTGACCTCTTCTACGCAGAACGACCTGTCCTTAGATCCGGAGAATGATAACGAGGTGTCCAGTCAGTCGACTGTTGAAGGCGCTCAACCGCAAGGTCTCCTGATGCGTGATGTGATTGCGCTGGAAGGGGCATCGGGAACCGACCGGCTGACCATGCTCCGTGCTCTTGCAGCCCTGGACGGAATCCCTGGCAGTCAGCTGGTTGGCATCTCGCCCCTATATGCCTACCGGGACGATCAGGGGGATCAGCGTCTATCGGCCGTGGTGATCCTGCAAACGCCGCTAAGTCTGGAGGAGTTGCGGTCGGCCTTGGACATGGTGGCCGCTCCTATCAGACAGATGGGTGGACTGGATGCCGATGTAGTGGAAGTGGAGACCTTGGACGGTTCGGTTCTGTCTTCGCAGGACCATCCGCCTCTGCTGGCTGCTGATGCGCCATCGCGCATTTTGATTCCCTGGGCTTATTTGGAGCCTGAACACTGCCTGCCTGGGGCTGGCGGATCCTGTCTGGCAAGCCTGGCCAACCGTGCTCCTGATCGTGATCGCATCAGCCTGGTCTCGGAGGACTGGATTCTGGACGGGTTGTCATGAGGGCCCGCCGCACCCCGCTCGTGCACTACCTGGTCGCCCTGATCCTGGGTTTGATGGGAGGTGCCGGTATATCAGAACTCGGTATGTCCACCAGGACGGACCTCATGGGGGTTCCCTGGCTGGTCAGCGTGCTGCTCTTCCTGCTGGGGGTGGCCATCCTGGTCATGGCCTTGCAGGTGCATCGCTATGCCAAGGGAGACCGCAAGGAGATGGATTTGCGCTTCGCGGTCAACGTGCTGATTATGAGCAAGGCCTTGGGCATTGCCTGTGCCGCCCTGTTGGGCTGGTATGGCAGTCAGGCGCTGATCAGCATGGGTCATGCGGGCGCGCCCTATTACACACGGGTCATGCAGGAGTGCCTGGTGGCCTCCCTTGTCTGTCTGATCGATGTGGTGGCCGGAGCTGTGGGGGAGTGGCTTTGCCAACTGCCCCCGGACGACGGCCCTGAGAATCCCGATCGGCGCAAGTCCTCACGCAGACCCATGGCCGACGCGGCCGATACCGCTGACAGGGCGAAGATAAAAACCGATTCAAATAAAAGACACGGTTGAACAGCGTTCAAGGATGGTGCCCAGGACATTCCTGACGGACGATGGTCGGCCTGCTGACGACCAGGCTGTTGATCCTTTGAAGTGGAAGAATACGCGATGAGGCGATGACCCTAGTGGAAGGTCAGTCTTTAGGCACCCTGATCATGGCTTCCTGAAGCATATAGGCTGCCAAATCGCCCCGACTGTTGTAGACCTTGGCCAGGCACAGGCTGCGGCCATGGTCGGCTACTGGGGACTCCTGAATGAAACAGTGCCAGTCGCAGGGGTCCAGATCTTGGTACCACCACATGGCATGGTCGATGGAGGCGAAGGAAATCCCCGGGGTGGTCATGCTTACTCCGGCACGACGTAGGGCGGGCTCCATCATGATTTGATCGCATTCCATGGCCAGCAAGGCCCGGCGCATCAGCGGGTCCAGGTCGACCCTTCCCTGGGTGCGGCTCCAAACGGCCTGGCGACTCCTGCTGTCATCCCTGGAATTCCCATTTTCTGCATCATCCGCATCGTCCAGCAGGACCGTGCCGCCTACATGACGCATGTCGAAGGGGCTCTGATGGGCGTAGTAGTCAGCGAAGGGGGATTGGTCGGCATAGGGTTCCATCAGTTCCCGGGAGCCAGGCAAATTCTCCGGATCGGGCAGACCCGTGGGCATGGGGTCGTCATAGCGGACACCCTCCTGGCCGACCTGTTGATAGGAGAGCAGGGCGTTGAGGATGGTCCGTTCCCCCTGGTGCAGATCAACTCGTCTGGAGGAGAAGGAATGCCCGTCGCGGATGGTCTCGACTTCCGCCTGAACGTCCTGAATGAGCAGTCCGGTGCGCAGGTAATAGGCGTGCATCGAGTGGGGCAGTCGTCCTTCGGGCACGGTCCGCCCGCCGGCCATGATGGCCTGTCCCAGCAACTGGCCCCCATAAAGGCGACCTGTGGGGAAGTCCAGCGATTCGCCCCGAAAGCTGGAACGGCCATCAGTGTGCTGCTGTTGCTGCAGATTCAGCGCAGCGATGGCTCGAGTCAGCGGTTCATCCTCGGTGCTCATGCTTCCCCCGGTCCCCTACTCTCTTGGTGATCTGCTCTTTTCAGCGGGTCAGCTTGCGGTGGATGCGGTGGGGCCTGGAGGCCTCCTCGCCCAGACGCTTGACCTTGTTCTCCTGGTAGGCCTGGAAGTTGCCTTCGAACCAATACCAGGAGGCCGGATTCTCGTCCGTGCCCTCCCAGGCCAGGATATGGGTGGCGATTCGGTCCAGGAACCAGCGGTCGTGGGAGATGACCACAGCGCAGCCGGGGAAGGCCAGCAGGGCATTTTCCAGGCTTTCCAGGGTCTCCACGTCCAGATCGTTGGTGGGCTCGTCCAGCAGGAGCAGGTTGCCGCCCTGCTTCAGGGTGAGTGCCAGGTTCAGTCTGTTGCGCTCTCCGCCCGACAGGACGCCAGCAGGCTTCTGCTGATCCGAGCCCTTGAAGCCGAAGGAGGCTACATAGGCCCGGGTAGGCACTTCGACACCGCCTACCTCGATGAAGTCCAGCCCTCCGGAGACCACCTCCCAGAGGTTCTTGTTGGGGTCGATGCCCTCGCGGTTCTGATCCACGTAGGAGATCTTGACTGTGTCGCCGACTTCCAGGGTGCCCGATGTCAGTGGCTCCAGGCCCACGATGGTCTTGAAGAGTGTGGACTTGCCTACGCCATTAGGGCCGATGACGCCCACGATGCCGTTTCGAGGCAGGGTGAAGCTCAGATCGTCGATCAGGACGCGGTCACCGAAGGCTTTATGGATGTGCTCGGCCTCCAGCACCTTGGAGCCCAGGCGGGGCCCCGGCGGAATCTGGATCTCGGAGAAGTCCAGCTTCTTGTTGTTCCGCGCCTCGTTCTCCATCTGCTCATAGCGCTCCAGACGGGCCTTGTTCTTGGCCTGCCGGGCCTTGGGGGAGGACCGGACCCATTCCAGTTCGTTGTTAAGACGCTTGGCCAGCTTGGCATCCTTCTGCCCCTGGACCTCCAGACGCTTGGCCTTGGTCTCCAGATAGGTGGAGTAGTTGCCCTGGTAGGGGTAGAGGTGGCCGCGGTCCACCTCGCAGATCCACTCAGCCACGTTGTCAAGGAAGTACCGGTCGTGGGTCACTGCCAGGACGGCACCCTTATAGGTGTGCAGGTACTGCTCCAGCCAGAGGATGGACTCGGCATCCAAGTGGTTGGTGGGCTCGTCCAGCAGCAGCAGGTCAGGGGCTTCAAGCAAAAGCCGGCATAGAGCCACACGGCGGCGCTCGCCTCCCGAGATGACCGAGACAGGAGTGTCCGGGTCAGGGCACTGCAGGGCATCCATGGCCTGGTCCAGCTGGGAGTCAAGGTCCCAGCCGTTGGCTGCATCAATCTGCTCCTGAAGCTGACCCATCTCGGTCATGAGAGCATCGTAATCGGCGTTGGGGTCGGCCATCTGTTCGCCGATCTGGTTAAAGCGGTCCACCTTGCTCATGATGTCGCCGAAGGCCATGCGAATGTTCTCGCCCACGGTCTTGTCTTCGTCCAGCGGCGGCTCCTGCTGGAGGATGCCTACCGTATAGCCGGGGGTGAGCTGTGCCTCCCCATTGCTGACCGTGTCCAGGCCGGCCATGATCCGCAGCAGGGTGGATTTGCCCATGCCGTTGGGGCCCACCACGCCGATCTTGGCGCCGGGCAGGAAACTCAGGGTCACATCGTCCAGGATGACGCGGTCGCCGAAGGACTTGCGCGCCTTGATCATCTGATAAATGAATTCGGCCAAGAAGCTACCTCACAGAACCTTAGAAAGACAGTGCAAACTGCATTCATGGTAGTGGGAACTTCTGACTTATGCGCCGGGCTGATAAGCCTGGTGAAGCAAGTGCATGGCCGCCTATAAACAAGACCTATGACCAGACCCTGGTTCTGCCGCCTTGGTCGGGGTAGCCTTGAGTCGACGTTCCCGCCCGGCATGCGCAGGTCAAGGAGCGCCGGACAGGCCTTTGCCGGCAGGGTGGGCCTCCGTCCTATCGCTGTGCGCATGAGGAATGGGCCGTCCGCTCTAGGGCGGTTGTAAGGGAGTATCAATGACGGTGAAACAGCAGCAGAGTCGAATTTCCGCAGCTCATCGGTTGCGCTGGAGGCCGCTCGACATTGCGGTCGGCGCAGGCCTGGGCGCGGTGTCGGGGTTAATTTACTGGTTGGCCAGTCTGCTCGCCTCGTGGATATTTCCGCTGATGACGGCCCTGCTTCCCGGGGCGGCGGCCCTGTTGCATGGGGTCTTCTACTTCCCCTGCACCCTTTCCCTGTTGATATTGCGCAAGCCAGGCGCAGCCGTCTATGTTGGCGTCATCAGCGTCCTGGTCGAGATTCTGCCTGGCAATGCCTATAACGTGCCGATGATTTTGGTGGAGGCCATTGTCGAGGCCCTTTGCGCGGAACTGGCCTTTGGAATTTTCCGTTACCGCCGATGGACCCTGGGAACGACCGTTTTGGGGGGTATTCTGATAGCTTTGGTGTACAACGCTTTTCTCCTGGCCTTTTACTATCAGGGGGTCTCCCTCCTCAGCCCGAGGGGGATTATCGGCACCATCTGTGAACTGATCAGCGGAGTGGTTCTGGCTGGACTGGTCAGCTGGTTCCTCTTCCGGGCCATCGGCCGCACCGGTGCTCTGGATCGGCTGGCATCCGGTCAGGATGTCAGGCAGGTCTGAATATCGGTATCCTCGTCAGACCGACTGTATCGACCATATGTTTGTTGTGCAGCTGTGACAGCCCGTACCGGGCAGGAAGGGTCCTATTATGACCAAGCTTCGTTCCTACCTCGCAGCAGCGATACTCCCGTTCATTCTGGCAGCGGGCGCCTGCGGCACATCCCCGGCTCCCCAGGAAGACCGGGTCGACCCTAAGGCCGCTATCAGCGTCAACAATGCCGAACCTACGGCCCCCTTGATTCCCTCCAGCACCAACGACACCGCAGGCTGGAAGGTGGTGACTCAGCTCTTCGATGGGTTGGTCACCTTCGACGACAAAGGCGGGATGACCCTGGTCGAGGCCAAATCGATTACACCCAATGAGAATGCAAGCCAGTACACGATTGTCCTCAAACCAGGACTCACCTTCAGCGATGGGGAAAAGATTACAGCCAAGACCTATGTGGATTCCTGGTCTTTTGCGGCGAATGCAGCCAATGGGCAGTTGGGTGCCTCGGCTTTTTCGACCATCGCCGGGTACGAGCAAGTCCAGGATGAGCACGGCGACCCCAAGGCCCCTCTGTCTGGTCTTCGGGTGGTTGACGATCTGACCCTGGAGGTGACCATGGGTAAGCCGGATTCCTCCTTCCCCTACAAGGTGGGAGACGTGGCCTTCCTACCGCTGCCGGCATCCGCCTACAAGGACATCAAGGCCTTCGGCAAGAAACCGATCGGGAATGGGCCCTACCGCTTCAAATCCTGGGTGCCCAATCAGGGGATCAAGCTGGAGAAGGATCCCACATACAAGGGACCGCGTAAGGCTCGGAACGGAAGCCTGGAGTTCAGGGACTACCAGAGCCTTGATGCTGCCTATGCCGATGTTCAGGCCGGTCACCTGGATGTGCTCGATACGGTTCCGGTCTCCCGCCTGAAAACCTTCCATACCGATTCGGGCCTGCAGCCCTTGATCAAGCCCGGGCCGGCCTTTCGGTCGCTGACCATCCCGCAAGGCTTGAAGCATTTCCAGGGCCAGGAGGGTGCCCTTCGTCGGGCAGCCCTGTCATATGCTCTGGATCGCACGAAAATAGCCGAAAAGGTCTTCGCTGGTTCAGTTACGCCGGCCACTGATTTCCTGGCCCCAACCATCAAGGGGAATGCCTCCGACATCAAAGGCAAAAAAGTGCTGAGCCACGATCCGGATCAGGCCCGTAGACTGTGGAAGCAGGCTGATGCCATATCCCCCTGGGAGGGCACGCTTCGCATCGCATACAGTGCTGACGGGACCGACAAGGACTGGGTTGATGCGGTTCTGCATGAGTATGCCCAGGTTCTGGGCATCAAGACGGAACCGAATATCTTCCCTACGGGCAAGGAATTCAATACGGCAGTTCATAACCGTCAGGTCAACAGCATTTTCAATTCGGGCATCACCTCGGACTATCCCCACCCCGAAGGCTACCTGGTTCAAGGGTATGCCTCCAGCCAGGCCGATGGCAAGGGTCTGAACAATGGGGACTACAAGAGCGCGGAATACGATGCCATCCTTTCCCGCGCCGCCTCCAAGACCGATCAGGACGAAGCCATGCAGGATTACCGCCAGGCCGAGGCTGTACTCTTCAAGGACCTTCCGGTACTGCCGCTCTGGTACAGGAAGGTCTCGGCAGTGGCCGGCAGGCAGGTTCGCCAGGCTCCTTTCGGATACATGGGTCTGCCTGTCTATAACCAGGTCACCAAGTAGGTCCGACAATCCGGACCTGGCTGATGACGAGTCGTCTTGATACCATGACTCTGGCCGGTAAGATCGGCGCGGGGCCTTAGCTCAGTCGGTTAGAGCAAACGACTCATAATCGTTCGGTCCAGGGTTCAAGCCCCTGAGGCCCCACAGAAGAGCAAGCCCCGGAAATTTTTAACTTCCGGGGCTTTATTAATAGATTGAATAGAGGAGATCAAGGTCTCTCATCCCAAAGTCAATTGGGTAACTTGGCTCAACACTGGTCCGCGTCTTCAATGACTGCCAGTGGAAGGACTAGGTGTTGTGCACCGAACTTTCTTGATAGTCTTAGTAGAAGGACTAGCCCCGGCTATTGTCGGGGCCGTCCTCTCGCTGCCTAGCTCTAGCATCCATGATTCACCGATGCAAATATGTATGGCTTCACATGTAAGCCGGGGGAAAAGAGCTAGGCGCGTTTTTTATATCGGATCATAGAGCACTCTCGGTGTATGTCCACTTCTCGGTGCCCCAAGCGTGCATGCGTAGACAGCCAAAAGATCTGCGCATGCCACAATAATCCGGAAGCGTTTCCGTAGAACCGCTAAGTATGAGAATTTATCAGGGAAAAGAATACGGGACGGGCTCGAGTCAGAGCCGTCGGCATATGCCGGGAAACTATACGCATGTACATCTCCTCTGGAACTGAAGATAATTCAGTCCCTGTAGGTCCATCGTGTATACGTCCCCCGTATATCTGTTCTTAATCATACACCCTGGAGGGGGTGTGTCAAAGCTGAGAAGGGTGCCGTCTCCGTGCTTCCGGTTAGATGGATTTGATGAAAAGATTGTTGGCCTCGGGCATAGCGCTTTGCGCATCTCCGCTCCTCCCGGCTGAAGGGGATAAGCGGCACGTGCCTACTAAACAAGCTACCTGCTTGCTTGAATCAATAGGGTAGCTCGCATTGTTTCGTCGGGTCTATTTTTTAGGGGTGCCCTTGAATATATTGGGCCCTCAGAAACCGAAGGTATGTTCATTCTTGGACTTCAAAATCCAGGCATAACCACTTATTGGCATGAATATGACTGACACCTAGACAGTGATCCACGGCTGGGTACATCTGCAGTTGCGAATATTTCAACAGAAGAGTGTTATTGGTCCATAAATGATCAACCGTTGGCCTCAGATCTCTTATTGATGTTACTCGACAGGCTGCTCCTTGTTTCCTCTCTTTTCCTTTCTGATCAAGTGCAAGTATCTATACACCGTTGGTGCTGAAATGCCCAGTGCACCAGCCACGGTATCTATTGCACCTTTGATCAGGAAGATACCCGAATCGTCAAGGTCGGTGATGAGCTTCAGTCGTTCTGATTTGTTCATCCGCTCGGGCTGAACCCTGTGTTCCGCTACAAATGATTGGATGTGCTGGTTTGTCAGATCCTCCGCGTTCACGGATAGGGTTTCATGCGTCCCATCGGTGACCGCTTGCTGAGCAGATGCATCATTCTGAATTATTGCATTGCCATGCTCATCGGGCGTATCCACGGTTTGTGTGTCAGGATCCGATTGGTCTCTCATGATGCGATGTGTAGGGAATGGGGATCCGTTGGAACTGATGGAATCCAGATAGTCGCTGGCTGTTCGCAGAGCTTTACTGGTCTCTTTGAAGATTGAATTGTCAAAGTTGATGCAGAGAAAACCGATGACCTGATCTTCTGTATTACGTAGGAAGAAGGTGGAGGAGACAATAGGGCGGCCTTCATGTGTATAGCCGGCGTAACGGACCAGGTAGTTTCGGTGTTCGTATTCGCGGTTTTGCCAGATTCTCAGAACAAGGTCGGTGGCGGGACTGCCTACTTTGCGTCCGCTGACATGTCCGTTGGCTATTGCAACGACTGAGTGCGAGAAGTCCTTTACATCCTGCAGGACGACCTCGGTGTCATGTCCCAATAGCTCGCCAAGGAAGTCCACCAAGGGAATAAAGGGGCGTAGGGATGTTGAGATGTTCTCTGTTCCGTTCATATTGCACTCCTTTCCCCCTGAGGTCTGTATTTGAAACAGGAAATAATACCGACATATAGAGGAAATTCTATCACAATGCAAAAAAGCTATTTTATTAAAGACAAAATATTATTGCTGTGATAAAATAATATAAACAACTCAAAGAGGAGGTGCAGCACATGAGTAGATCTGATTCACAATCCAGTTCGGCCGAGCAATATGAAGATGAGGATTTGAAACGTAGCCTCAACACTCGGCAGATGGCCATGATGGCGATTGGCGGTGCAATCGGAGTCGGCCTGTTCTACGGGTCCTCCGGGGCAATATCTTATGCGGGTCCATCCGTTTTGTTGGCATACGCACTGGCAGGCGCTGCTATATTCATAGTCTGTCGGGCAGTGGGCGAAATGGCCACTGCTGAACCGGTATCAGGCGCAACCGTATCGTATGCCAGCAGATATATTCATCCTTTCGTGGGGTATGCAATAGGTTGGACCAGTCTGCTCGGTTGCGTGGCTGGTTCAGGAGCGGAATTTACAGCATTGGGTAAATATGTCCAGTTTTGGTTTCCCTCCTTTCCCATATGGGCCAGCGGTTTGATTGGCATGGTGCTGATGGGCGTCATCAACCTGATATCCGTCAGCTTCTATGGTGAGTCGCAGTTTTGGCTTTCGGCCGTGAAGGTAGTCACCATTATTGTTATGGTCATCGGTGGCCTGATCATCATCTTCACCGGCATTGGCAACGGGGGACATCCAGTCATGCTCACGAACCTGACAGTCGATGGATTCATGCCGAATGGCCTGTCCGGGCTGCTGTTTTCTGTGGTCATGGTGGCTTTTGCCTTTGGAGGCTCGGAGTCGGTCGCCTATACGGCAGGTGAAGCAAAAGATGTCAAGAAAACCATGCCTCGCGCCGTCAACGGGGTGTTTTGGAGCATTGTCCTGTTTTACTTGGGATCCACTTTTGTGATCCTGTGCATGTGGCCCTGGGATAAGATGAAGGGTGTGGGTTCTCCCTTTGTCCGTGTCTTCGCGTCATTGGGTATCCCGGCTGCGGCCTCCATCATCAACTTTGTCGTCATCACCGCGTCCCTGAGTGCCGTAAGCAGCGGCATCTTCATGTACAGCCGTCAGCTTTACAACCTTTCGCTCCAAGGCAGTGCTCCCTCGATACTCTCCAAGGTGTCAAAGAAGAAGATTCCCTACGTCAGTGTGCTGACTGTAGTGCTTATGCAGCTGGTAGGCATAGCGCTGATGGCTGTTCTTCCCGAGCGTGCATTCGCACTTTTCTCATCGATCACGGTCTTCATGCTGGTCTTCAGCTGGGTGGCCGAGCTTGTCAGCGAGTATCATTTCCGTTCCATAAAGCGGCGTGAGGGCAAAGAGGACGAGCTGACCTTCAAGCTGCCTCTGTACCCCTTCAGCAATTTCTATGCGCTCGCGTTCATGGGGCTGGTCATGATAATGATGGCAATAATGCCGGAATACAGAATCAGCTACCTGGTGACCATACCTTGGATGATCCTTCTTGCAGTTCTGTTCGTTCTTCAACGCAGAAGCAGCAACAAGCAGACTGAGACAACTTCGGATGAAGACTTGGTCAATCCGGCGCCCACTAACGGAGAAGCGGATTTGGACGCTACACTTTCAGGCGAGGGTCATGAGGCCATGGCAGATTCCTGATCGTATCGCCGAGGATCTGGCTAACTGAAAAAGACGGTCGGTTCGTCCGGCCAAAACATGGAAGGAATACAATGACCTACGATTTCACCAGCATCATGGATAGGCATGGCAAGGATGCTATTGCGGTTGACGGTTTGGGCGCCCAGCCTGGTTTCGCTCCCGAACCGCCCAAGGAGGGGTTCGATATCATTCCCATGTGGGTGGCCGACATGAATTTCCCCACGGTGCCGACCATCCCCGAGGCCATCATCGAGCGTGCCAAGCATCCGGCTTTCGGCTACTTCGATCCGAGTGATGATTACTACAATTCAATCATCAACTGGCAGCGGACCCGTAACGGCGTGGAGGGCCTGACGGCCGAGGCCATCGGCTATGAGAATGGGGTCTTGGGCGGAGTGGTTTCCACCTTGACCGCCTTTGCGGCTCCTGGCGACGCTGTGCTGCTTCACAGCCCGACATATGTCGGCTTCACGATGTGCATCGAGAACAACGGCTACCACATTGTGCACAGCCCGTTGAAGAAGGACGAGCAGGGCGTCTGGCGGATGGACTTCGAGGACATGGACCGCAAGCTCAAGGAGAACAACATCCATGTGGCGGTCTTCTGCAGCCCGCACAACCCCTGCGGCCGCGTGTGGGAGAAGTGGGAGATCGAGAAGGCCATGGAGGTATATAAGGAGAACGACTGCGTGGTCATCTCCGACGAGATATGGTCAGACCTGATTCTGTCGGGCCACAAGCACATTCCTACCCAGTCGGTCAGCGAGGATGCCCGCAACAGGACGGCTGCCTTCTATGCGCCCAGCAAGACCTTCAACCTGGCCGGGCTGGTCGGCTCCTACCACATCATCTACAACAAGTACCTGCGCGACAGGATTGTGGCCAAGGGATCCAAGGCCCACTACAACGACATGAACGTTCTGTCCATGCATGCCCTGATCGGAGCCTACAAGCCTGAAGGCCAGGAGTGGGTGGACGAACTCCGGCAGGTCCTGACCGGGAATGTGGACTACGCCTGTGATTACATCCGCCAGCATTTCGAGGGAGTCGAGCTTTCCAAGCCCCAGGGCACTTACATGCTCTTCCTTGATTGCACGCAATGGTGCAAGGACCACGATCTGAGCTTGGATCAGCTGCTCAAGCGTGCCTGGGATGTGGGTGTAGCCGTTCAGGATGGGCGGCAGTTCAAGGCTCCCTGCGCCATCCGCATGAACCTGGCCCTGCCTTTGAGCCGCGTCCAGGAGGCTATGGACCGTCTGGACAAGTACGTCTTCAACGCCTGAATGATCATGGACCCTCGCTGTCGGGTGGAATCGATCAGCGGGGGTCCATCATATGTGAGCGAAACCTTGCTGCAGCCTCACTGGAACTGCATGCCGCCGTCCACAATCAGGGTCTGGCCGGTGATGTAGTCAGAGTCATGCCCGGCCAGGAAGGCCACGGCATTGGCCACGTCCTCCGGTTCGGAAAGCCGTCCCAGGGCGATGCCGTCCGAGAAGGTGGACATGCCCCACTCGTCATCCTTGCCGGCGTTGACCCCCACCTGATGAGCGATGTCCATCATCATGGGTGTCTTGACAATGCCGGGGGCGTAGGCGTTGGCGGTGATGCCCTCCTTGGCAAGGTCGCGTGCAGCCACCTGAGTCAGGCCGCGGATGGCGAACTTGGTGGAGGAATAGAGCATAAGGTTGGGGTTGCCCACCACGCCTGCCTGGCTGGTGGCATTGATGATCTTGCCGCCGTGGCCCCGATCACGGAAGGCCTGAACAGCGGCCTGCATCCCCCAGATGGTTCCTGCCACGTTGACGTGGTAGACCTTGTCGAACAGCTCTGGGGTGATGGACTCGATCGGGGTGGTCGGCCCCAGGCCGGCATTGTTGACGATCACGTTGAAGTCGCCCAATGTGGTAGCGGTCTTCTCGACGGCGGAACGCACCTGGACACGGTCGGTCACGTCCAGGGTGACGGCCATGGCCCGTCCGTGCGATTGATTGATGGAGTTGGCCACAGCCTGGGCCTTGTCTGTATTCATGTCTGCCACGGCCACGGCGAACCCGTCCTTGGCAAGCCGACGGGCAATAGCCTCGCCGATCCCCTGAGCCGCCCCGGTAACGAACGCTACTTCCTGCTGCATTGCTGCCCTCCTTTGTTGCCTTGTCGGGCCGGCCGGTCCGACTGTTCGATTCTAAAGGAAGTTCGACCAACCACTCCGGGTTGGCGGATTCGGCGTGTGGCGCAAGGGGGTCGTATTTTCCCCGGGTTGCGCTAGACTATTACGCGGTTGCCGGTTCACGTCCGCCACAGGGGCGGTCGACCCGGGGCCCTTGAATCTAGGAGTAACCATGAAGCAGGGAATTCATCCCGATTATCATCCCGTTGAGGTCACGTGCTCGTGCGGCAATACCTTCATCACCCGTTCGACCGCTCCCGGCGATCATATGACGGTTGATGTCTGCTCGCACTGCCACCCCTTCTACACCGGCAAGCAGAAGATTCTGGACACCGGTGGTCGCGTGGCTCGGTTCGAAGCCCGTTACGGCAAGAGGACCAAGTAGCACTTCCAACGCCAGTCCCTTCCGGGTCGCTCTGCTATGCCCGGTGGGGACTGGCGTTTTTTATGACTTGAACCAGGCGGATGAGCGGACGGGAAGGGTGTAGATGAGCGAGGAGCAGTTTCCGGCGGCGGTGGCTGCCGTCGAGGAGTACGGTCGCCTGGAAAAGCAGATGAGTCAGCCCGAAACGGCTTCAGATCCGGCGCAGATCCGCAAATTGGGCCGCAGACATGCTGAACTCGCTCCCATTGTTGAAGCCTATAAGGCCTATCAAAGCGCCTTGGAGGACGGTCAGGCGGCCGAACAAATGGCAAGGGAGGATCCTGACTTCGCCGAGGAGGCCAAGGCCATGGCTGACCGCATACCGGACCTGGAGCAGACCCTGCGTACCGCTCTTATTCCGCGTGATCCTGATGACGGCCGCGATACGATCATGGAAATCAAGGCCGGCAGCGGCGGCGAGGAGGCGGCCCTCTTCGCTGGCGATCTGATGCGTATGTATGTGCGGTATGCCGAAAAACGTGGTTGGACCACCGAGATCATGAGTGAGAACCGCACCCAGCTGGGAGGAGTCAAAGATGCCCAGCTGGCTATCCGCGCTCGCGGTCAGGTAGCTCCTGCCGACGGCGTCTGGGCCTCGCTCAAGTACGAGGGCGGCGTCCATCGGGTCCAGCGCATTCCCGTCACCGAGTCCCAAGGCCGCATTCAGACTTCAGCCGCTGGAGTCATCGTTTTCCCGGAGGCCGATGAGGACGACGACGAGATTGAGATTGACCCTAAGGATCTCAAGGTTGACATCTTCATGAGTTCCGGCCCAGGAGGACAGTCCGTCAACACTACCTACTCCGCTGTGCGCATGACCCATATTCCCACCGGCATCGTGGTCTCCATGCAGGACGAGAAATCTCAGATACAGAATCGTCAGGCTGCCCTGCGGGTACTCAAGTCCCGTCTTCTGGCCATGAAGCACGAGGAGGAGGCTGCCCAGGCTGCCGACATGCGTCATTCCCAGGTTCGTTCCCTTGATCGGTCCGAGCGTATCAGGACCTACAACTTCCCCGAGAGCCGGATCGTGGATCATCGCACCGGCTACAAGGCCTACAACCTGGAACAGGTGCTGGATGGCGACCTGCAGGCTGTCATCGACTCCGACATTCAGGCCGACGAGGCCCGCAGAATGGCATCACAGGAGTGAATCAGCAGGAGCTCGGGGCCAGTCTGGCTGAGCTGGTTGATAAGGGTCACCGCCTGCTGACCCAGGCGGGTGTGCCTACTCCGATCAATGATGCCAGGCTGTTGCTAGCCGATGCTTTGCGGTGTGATCTGCACCAGCTGGATCAGGCTCTGCTTATGGATTGGACTGCTGAGGAACTGCTGACGAAAGGTGTCGATCGCACATACACTGATGGTTCCCAGTCGGCGGCCCTTGAACGTTATCAGTCCTATCTGCAAAGGCGAGCCGGACGCGAACCCCTGCAGTACATTCTTGGCCATGCCTACTTCCGTTATTTGGATCTTCGCCTGGGACCGGGGGTCTTTATCCCTCGTCCTGAGACCGAAACGGTTGTCCAGGCGGGAGTGGATGCCTTGGCTGGAATGGATCATCCACTGGCGGTGGACCTGTGCTCTGGCAGCGGGGCCATCGGGCTGTCTCTGGCCATAGAGGTTCCAGGGGTGCGGGTCCGGGCCGCAGAGGTAGACGAGCAGGCATATCGGTGGGGTGCATTGAACGCCGCCGCTCAGGAGGCTGCTATCCGGGAGGCTGGATCCGATTATCAGCTGCTGCTGGCTGATGCCACGGATTCCGCCACCCTGTCTGATCTGGATGCCCAGGTGGATCTGGTTATCAGCAACCCACCCTACGTCCCCCTGGATGCGATTCCTAGCCAGCCCGAGGTGCGTGACTGGGATCCAGATCTGGCCCTCTACGGTGGTTCGGCTGACGGGTGCGCCTTGCCCTGCCGCATTCTGGACAGGGCCAAAATCCTGTTGGCTCCCGGTGGTCTGCTGGTTATGGAACATGATGCCTCCCAGGGACCGGCCATGGTTGCTGCCGCACAGGAGCGAGGGTACCTTGAGGCATGCACCCATCAGGATCTGGCCGGCCGAGACCGCTACCTTACCGCTCGGCGGCCAGTCTTTGTTTCCTAGCGGCCTGCCGTGGTCCTGGGATAGATTAGTAGCTGGTCATATGAACATGTCGAGCCGAAAGGTCGTGATGCAGGGTATGAGCCGGGTGATGACCTATGACAGTCGGTCGCCGCAGTTGCTGGCCCGGGTGGTGGCTGCCGGGGGGCTGGCGGTCATTCCTACCGACACGGTTTATGGCATCGTCTGCGATCCATGCAACGATGCGGCCATTGATCGGCTCTTCCAGGCCAAGCATCGTCCCAGAACAAAGTCAATCCAGGTGCTTTTGGATGGAGTGGAGGCCATGGATAAGCTGGACCTCCGCTTGCCCGCACCTCTGAATCGCCTGGCTGATGCGCTCCTACCGGGTCCTTTTTCGCCCATTGCCCTTGTAGGACAGTCCTGCCCTCTGCGCACCCCTCGGATGGAGCCTGATGGTCTTACCCAGGCCGTCAGAGTGCCTGACTCGCCCATCTGTCGTGCACTTCTGCAGGTGACCGGCCCTTTGGCGGCTTCCAGTGCCAACCGATCGGGCAATCCCAGTGTGGAGACCGTCCAACAGGCCAGAGCCGAGCTGGGTGATAGCGTCGACCTTTATCTGGACGGGGGGCCGACTCCAGGTTCGGTGGCCAGCACGGTGGTGGAAGTCGACAAGGCTGATCCCGACGGAATACATGTGCTGCGGCAAGGCGTAATCGGCGAGGCCCGGGTCCGTGCACTTCTTTCGGACCAAACCGGCATAGGGGAGGGCCAGTGAGGGTATATCTGTTTATTGCCGCCATAGCTGGCGGGGCCACATGGCTGGTCATGCCCATGGTCCGTCATCTCGCCATTCGGGTTGGCGCTGTGGGTGTGGTCCGCGCTCGCGATGTACATAAGGTGCCCACCCCTCGGATGGGCGGCCTGGGCATGTTAATCGGCTTTGCCGTGGCCATGTGCTTCGCATCCCGCATTCCCTTCATCACGGGCCTCTTCCAGTCCGGGCATCAGGCCTGGGTCATTCTGGCCGGGGCAGTGGCCATCTGCCTGCTGGGTATAGCCGACGACCTTTGGGACCTGGACTGGATGCTCAAGCTGGCCGGTCAGCTGCTGATCTCGGTCTTCGTCTCCTGGGGCGGTATCCAGATTATCTCCCTGCCTTTGGGATCCTTGGTGGCGGCCTCACCCAGCTTGTCCATGGCCATAACGGCATTCCTGATCGTGGCCTCCATAAATGCGGTCAACTTTGTGGATGGACTGGATGGTCTGGCTGCAGGCATTGTGGCCATCGGGGGCATTGCCTTCGCCATCTACTCCTATATCATTGCCCGCATCTCGCCCGACTACGCCTCTCTGGCCACCCTGATCGACGTGGCCATGGTGGGCATTTGCGTGGGTTTCCTCCTGCACAACTGGCATCCGGCCAAACTCTTCATGGGAGACTCAGGATCCATGCTGCTGGGATACCTGATTACCTGCGCCTCTATTGTGGTCACCGGCCGATTGGATCCGGCCACTATTCATGCCAGCATCTATCTGCCGGCTTTCATGCCGATTCTTCTGCCTATCCTGGTGCTTTTCCTGCCTGTTCTGGACATGTGCCTGGCCATCATCCGAAGGCTCAGCCACGGGCAATCACCCATGCACCCCGACCGCATGCACCTGCACCACCGTATGTTGCGTATCGGTCACACGGTTCGTTCTGCAGTTCTTATTCTCTGGGGCTGGGCCGCCCTGATCGCCTTCGGTTCGCTCTTTATTCTTTTCTTCCGTCTGAGATATGTCCTGATCGGTCTGGCACTGGCCGCCATACTGCTGACCTTCGCCACCCTCTACCCCTATTACCGCCGTCGACTTCCCGAAATCAGGCGTGAGAACGCCCTCCTCGCCGCGCAAGGCCCACAGCATGCGGCCAGACCGCCCTGGCATCGCAAGAGCCATCATGATAAGGATGACGACAACTGATTCAGGGGCTATAGGAACTAAACGCGTTGTTTATGTTGGGGGTTTGGCCTTGTGGCTGTAAGCGTGTTGGGTGGTTGTTAATAGGTCGGGTTGTTAATAGGGGTCTTGCAGGGGTGCCCGTTCCTGTTCGATTGGGGAATGAGAACCAGATCGAAGAGGGCCAGGCATTGCCCCATATGCCATGGGCGGATGCGCAAGCATGGGCGCAACAGATCAGGCACGCAGCGCTGGATGTGTCCGTCCTGCTCGATCACGTCCACCGCGCGCAGGCAGGACCGGGCCCGCGCCGCGCAGTTGAGGGAGTTCCTGGACCGGCTGCTGACGGGCAGGACCCGGGAACAGATGGGGGCCATGGGCGCCAGGGCCTGGCGTAAACGGGTCGGC
>NZ_NPOR01000045.1:0-15775 GCF_003688325.1 Bifidobacterium sp. wkB338 | reverse complement strand
TTGGGCAGTTCTTCTACCGTCCCTGCTTAATCCCATGGGCGTTTACCTCATGCGTATCTACTGCATGGAGTCATTGCCGGACGAAATGATCGAAGCCGCCAGAGTTGATGGTGCAGGAGAGTTGCGCACTTTCTTCCAAGTTTCCTTGCCTATTATGACGCCAGCAATTACAACAGTATTTTTATTGTCAGTTGTTGGTTGCTGGAACAACTTTTTCCTGCCTCAGGTGGTATTGACCAATCCACGGCTATTCCCGATCACTGTCGGCCTAACGCAGTGGCAAGTAAAGTCTCAAGCAGGTGCTGCCAGTGAGCAGGTCTGGAATTTAGTCACTTCTGGTGCTTTCGTGTCTATTATTCCTATGGTGTTGGCATTTCTTTTCCTTCAGCGTTATTGGGTGGGCGGTTTGTCTGCCGGTTCTGTCAAGTCTTAAGAGACCTAGCGTAACGCGCTGATGATTATTGGCGGGTCTGTCCTGAAGGGTGGACCCGCTTGCTGTGTTTGAAATTTTGTACTTTTTATGTGACGCGTTTGGAGCTACAGAGGGCCCCGTCTTATATAGTTTTCATGTATAGGCTACGAGCTGAAAGTACTCGATGAAAGTAATGGGGGAGAGGCATGGAGAGACGTGTGACCATCAAAGATGTAGCGAAACACGCCGGGGTCTCATTTAAAACGGTTTCGAATGTACTCAATGGCACTGGCAGGATGCGTGAGGAAACCCGAAAGCGTGTAAACAATTCGATCAGGGAGCTAGGGTATACAGTGAATCTTTCTGCTCGTTCTCTTAAAAAGGGTAAGACCAAACTCATTGGTTTAGGCATTCCTGATTTCTCGCAGCCATTCGTTTCTTATTTTGCGGACAAGGTTATTACCGTAGCTCGGAGTCATGGATACGGCACTATAATCAGCACCTATGGTCCGGGTAAGGGCGGCTTTTCAACAATCATGAATGACCTTTCCCGTCTAGCAGCAGATGGTTGGATTTTATTCGCTGATCAACCTTTGGAAAATGAAGGGGCTATACTTAAGCAGCCATTCCCGGTGGTGCTGACTGGAGACTATTTAGCGTACGACAAGGCAGATTTAGTAACGATGCCCAATGTAGAATCTGTCAGATATGTGACGCAGCGTCTTATAGATAGTGGTTGTCGTTCTATTGCGCTTTTTGACGCACCTGTTGGTTACAAGAGTCGTGAGCTTATTTTGTCAGCACATGAAGGAACTCAGCAACTACGTAGCAAGGGTTTCATTCAAGCCATGGACAGCCGTGGACTGCGGGTGGATTGGAATCTTATGTTTGCTCATGATTGGAGCATACCGGAGGATGGTTTAGCAAGGGTGCAGCATATAATTGACCAAGGTTCTTATCCGGATGCGATTATTTGTTTGACCGATGATATAGCTCTGGGAATTCTGCATGGTTTGCAACTGCATGGTATACGGGTACCGGGCGACGTACAGGTAATCGGTTTTGACAATGTACCTGGGGCTCAACTGTCCATGCCGACGCTGACTACTGTCGACCCTTATGTGGACGATTATGCCAATAAAGCCATTGAGATGCTCATAGAGCGTATTGAAGGTTACGATGGGCCGGTTCGTACTCTTACAACCAATTTCACTCTAGTAGAACGGGAGTCCACTCGTCTATGTTGAGTTGCTGTTCTAAAATTAATTAGCGAGTTAATTTCATAAACCACAAGGTTTTGTCGCTGATTCCGCAAGTTCATTAACTTTCCATGATCCCAGTGGGAATTGTCGCCGCTGTTCTTGTCAAAATTCGTGTTCAGTACTTCATGCTGCAGATATTGCTGAGGCTTAGGCCTTCCTGCATGTTGAGCATCAGGGTTTAGCTTCACAGCAGGCTCAGCGCGATGTCAAACTATTTCAAGAAGTAAATATTTCTTTCCTCGATAGCATGCGCACCCGCAATTGAAAAGAAACTTCCCGTTGTCGGTTTGATGGAAATTACTTTTCCTGTATACAGGCACGTTCTTTTAATTGTTGTCAATCTATTAAATGGTTAAAGGTCAGCTGTGTCTCAAGTTAATGCGGCAATTTGTATCAAATGTAGTATCCGTAAATAAGTACTTCAAGTTTTATCCTGTGCTCTTATTAATTGTAGTGATAAGAGCAATTATTGATTAGGTTAATTTTAATTTTTTTATTTATGTCTTATTTTGACAAGTCGTCGGACCGCTCCTGCTCCTGCCTGTTCATGAGGCCAACCTACCGTCGACAAACGACAGGTAAGGCAGCGTCGGTCGGCACCGTCGGGCAGAATACGGCGGTTGCATGAGGCAGAATCGGATGGCGAAGGGCGGTGTGACCATGGAGGGTGCGGATACGGCCTTGGCGGAGATTGAGCCAATCCGCTTGCGGCTGTTCGATTGGTGGAGCCGGTACGCCCGCGATCTCCCTTGGCGCTTTTGGCGAACTACGCCCTGGGGGGTCCTGGTCTCCGAGGTCATGAGCCAGCAGACCCAGATGAGCCGGGTGGTGCCCTACTGGACGGCCTGGATGAAGGTCTGGCCGGATGCTGCGTCCCTTGCTGCCGCACCCAAGGCCGAGGTCATCACGGCCTGGGGCCGGTTGGGTTACCCGCGCCGAGCCCTGCGCCTGCAGGAGTGCGCGCAGCAGGTGGCTGGCCAGTATGCAGACCGGCTGCCCCGGGATTACGGCCAGCTGGTGGCTCTGCCTGGCATCGGAGACTACACGGCCAGCGCTGTCATGAGCTTTGCCTACGGCGAGAGGATCGCCGTCATCGACACCAATATCCGCAGGGTGCTTTCCAGGGTCTTTCTGGGGCGTGAATCCACTGGGGGCGCTGCCAGTCGAGAGGAGCGCCAGCTGGCCTGGCAGATCCTGCCCGAGGACGAGGTGCAGGAGAGTTTTGGTGCCGAAGACGGCGGGGCGCACGATGTCGGTGCCGAGGACAGCGGTGGCCAGGAGGATAGTGGCCTTTTGGGATTGGCTGATCCGCAGATCCGGTCGGCAGCCTGGGGGGAGCCCCCCTCGGCCCGATGGAACCAGGCCGTCATGGAACTGGGTGCCACAGTCTGCGTCGCCCGGAAGCCGGCCTGCGATATCTGCCCTCTGGCCGGCTACTGCCGTTTCCTCAAGGCTGGGCTGCCCGGTCTGGGCGCAGGCAGGACCAGACCTCGGCAGCGCTTTGCGGGCACTGATCGGCAGATTCGCGGATCAATCCTCCAGGCACTGCGGCAGGCTTCCGGCGCACCCGTCTCCAGACAGGATCTGAAACACCTGTGCGACGACGAAATCCGACTTGATCGGTGCATCGCATCCCTGGACGAGGACGGCCTTCTTGAGATTGGCCAGGACGGCCGCCTAAGCTTGCCGCAGTGAAGGCCGCCCTAGCGATTAGACTGGAGAAGTATGGCCAAGCGACGCATGAGCGAGAAGAAGCGGCGGATGTACCGTCGCCGGAGGATCGCGGCCGCCCTGCTGGCGGTGCTCTTCCTGCTGGTCTGTGCTGGCCTGGTCTGGGGCGTGGGGGCAGGAATCAGAGCCCTGCGCGGAGGCGATGGGGGCCAGGGTGCCTCGACCAGCGCCCAGCAGTCCGCAAAGACCAAATCCAAAGACAAGGACAAGCAGGGCAAAGATCAGAAGAAGGATGCTGGCAAGAAGCGTTCCTCAGGAGCTCCTGACTGTAACAAGGGGGATCTGGCGCTGGAGCTGGCTGCGCCCGATCCCAGCACTGACGTAGGCGGGTCTATCGACTTTACGGCGACCATTCGTCACAAGGGAACAGGCTCATGCTTGGTGGACGGCTCCGACGGCGGCCGCGTGCTGGTCATCACCAGCGGTCAGGATACTGTCTGGCGCTCCGATGCCTGCCCGGTGGGGGCTCGTACGCTGCTCATGGCCACGGGCGACAAGGATGTGCAGACCATCACCTGGCATGCCGACAGGAGCCAGGAGAGTTGCCAGCCCGACGAGAAGCTGCCACTGGTCGACGCCGGTTCCTACAAGGCCAAGTTGGTGCTCAAAGCCGATTCCAACGTGGTCTCCCAGCCGGTGCCGGTCATGATCCAATAGCAGCTTTTCCAAGACGACACGCCGATTGCGTCCATGGTTCTTGTCTGCTATAGTTTTGACTTTGCATGAGGTATGTCATATAGCGGGCATGCATCATCGAGGAGGTGCCCGCGAATAGGCATATGGCGGCCGTTCGGCATCTCCCTGGGTAACAGGAATGATCGAGTACGGCGAGCGATAAGGAACGTCCATTTTGGCTGCCAATAAAGCTGTAAGTAGTACCACCGCCACGCAGGCACGCGCTGACGAACACGACATCAAACTGCACAAGGCCACCGATCGTGTCAATTTCGGATCCATCCGCGAACCCATCGAGGTACCCTACCTCCTGGGCGTGCAGACCGATAGCTTCGACTGGCTGGTTGGCAACGACCGCTGGAAGAAGCGGGTCGAAGAGGATCAGGTCAATGGGACACACACCGTGGCTCCCGTCTCCGGCCTGGATGAGGTCTTCCAGGAGATCTCTCCCATTGAGAACTTCGCACAGACCATGAGTCTGACCTTCTCGGATCCCTACTTCGAGGAGCCTCGGCACACGGTCCAGGAGTGCAAGGAGAAGGACTACACCTACTCCGCCCCCCTGTATGTGAACGCCGAGTTCGAAAACGGGGACACCGGCGAGATCAAGTCGCAGACCGTCTTCATGGGCGACTTCCCGCTGCAGACCCCCCACGGAACCTTCATCATCGGCGGCTCGGAGCGCGTCATCGTCTCCCAGCTGGTCCGCTCTCCCGGCGTATACTTCGATCGCACCCAGGACCGCAACTCCGACAAGGAGATTTTCGGGGCCAAGATCATCCCCAGCAGGGGCGCCTGGCTGGAGTTCGAGATCGACAAGCGAGATGTGCTGGGCGTGCGTGTGGACCGCAAGCGCAAGCAGTCCGCCATCGTCTTCCTCATGGCCATCGGCATGACCAAGCCGCAGATCCGCAAGGCCTTCAAGGGCTATCCGCTGGTGCTGGACGCCCTGGAGAAGGAGACCATCGAGACCCAGGACGAGGCTCTGACCGACCTCTACAGGAAGATCAGGCCTGCGGACACCGCCTCGCCCGAGGCTGGCCGCAACCTGCTGGATTCCTTCTACTTCAACACCAAGCGCTACGACCTGGCCCGGGTCGGCCGGTACAAGATCAACCGCAAGCTGGGGCTTGAGGCCGACTTCAACGACCGCAGCCTGCATCCCGAGGACATCATCGCCACCCTGAAGTACCTGGTGACCCTGCATGCCGGCGGGCAGACCTTCCCCGGCCGCCGCGACGGCCAGGATATCGAGTTGCGGGTGGACGTGGACGACATCGACCACTTCGGCAACCGCCGCATCCGCCAGGTGGGCGAGCTGATCCAGAACCAGCTGCGCACCGGCCTGAGCCGTATGGAGCGTGTGGTCCGCGAGAGGATGACCACCCAGGATGCGGAGGCCATCACCCCGCAGTCCCTGATCAACATCCGCCCGGTCAACGCCACCATCAAGGAGTTCTTCGGAACCTCCCAGTTGAGCCAGTTCATGGATCAGAACAACCCGCTGGCCGGCGTGACTAACAAGCGTCGTCTCTCGGCCCTGGGCCCCGGCGGCCTGTCCCGCGACCGTGCCTCCATGGAGGTGCGCGATGTGCACCCCTCCCACTACGGACGCATGTGCCCCATCGAGTCCCCTGAAGGCCCCAACATCGGCCTGATCGGCTCCCTGGCAACCTTCGCCCGGGTCAACCCCTTCGGCTTCATCGAGACCCCCTATCGCAAGGTCATTGATGGCCAGGTGACCGACGACGTGGTCTACATGACCGCCGACCAGGAGTCCGAGCACACCATCGCCCAGGCCAACCAGGAGATCGACGAGACCGGACACTTCGTCGAGGACGAGGCCCTGGTGCGTGACGCCGAGGCCGAGGCCAAGGATGTGCCTGTCTCCCAGGTGGACCTGATGGATGTCTCCCCCCGGCAGATGGTTTCGGTGGGCGCCTCCCTGATCCCATTCCTGGAGCATGACGAGGGCCACCGAGCGCTGATGGGCACCAACATGCAGCGTCAGGCCGTCCCCCTGGTCAAGTCCGAGCGGCCCCTGGTGGGCACCGGCTCCGAGTGGCGTTCCGCCATCGACTCAGGCGATGTCATCCTGGCCGAGAAGCCGGGCGTGGTCACCTACGTATCCGCCGACATCATCCGCGTCATGAATGACGACGGCACCCAGTCCTCCTACAAGCTGGCCAAGTTCCAGCGGTCCAACCAGACCACTTGCTACAACCAGGTCCCCCTGATCAAGGACGGGGAGCGGGTCGAGGCCGGCACGGTCCTGGCTGACGGCCCCGCCACCGAGAAGGGCGAGATGGCCCTGGGCAAGAATGTTCTGGTGGCCTTCATGCCTTGGAACGGCTACAACTACGAGGATGCCGTCATCATCTCCCAGCGGCTGGTCCAGGACGACACCCTGAGCTCCATCCACATCGAGGAGTACGAGACCGACGCCCGCGAGACCAAGCTGGGCGCCGAGGAGATCACCCGGGACCTGCCCAACGTGGGCGAGGATGCGGTGGCCAACCTGGACGAGCGCGGCATCATCCGCATCGGTGCCGAGGTCGAGGCCGGGGACATCCTGGTCGGCAAGGTCACCCCCAAGGGCGAGACCGAGCTGACCCCCGAGGAGCGGCTCCTGCGGGCCATCTTCGGCGAGAAGAGCCGCGAGGTGCGCGACACCAGCCTGCGGGTGCCCCACGGCGAGACCGGCACGGTCATCGAGGTCAAGGAGGTCACCCGCGAGGATGCCGAGGAGGACGGCGACGAGCTGCCCAACGGCGTCAACCGGATGATTCGGGTCTACATCGCCCAGCACCGCAAGATCACCCAGGGCGACAAGCTCTCGGGCCGTCACGGCAACAAGGGCGTCATCTCGAGGATCCTGCCCGAGGAGGATATGCCCTTCATGGCCGATGGCACCCCCATCGACATCATGCTCAACCCGCTGGGCGTGCCCTCCCGTATGAACCTGGGCCAGGTCCTGGAGCTCCACCTGGGGTGGATCGCCCACTCCGGCTGGGACATCAGCCTGGATCCCGACCTGGAGGCCGAGTGGAAGAAGCACATCCCGGCAGGTGCCGAGAAGGCCGAGCCCGGTACTGCTGTGGCCACCCCGGTCTTCGACGGCGTGCGTGAGGATGCACTGAACGGCCTGCTCAAGACCACCCTGCCCAACCGTGACGGCGAGCGCCTGGTGGGCGACGACGGCAAGGCTGTGCTCTACGACGGCCGCACCGGAGAGCCCTTCACCAAGCCGATCTCCGTGGGCTACATGTACATGCTCAAGCTCCACCACCTGGTGGATGACAAGATTCACGCCCGGTCTACCGGTCCCTACTCGATGATCACCCAGCAGCCCCTGGGCGGCAAGGCCCAGTTCGGCGGCCAGCGCTTCGGCGAGATGGAGGTCTGGGCCCTGGAGGCCTACGGCGCCGCCTACACCCTGCACGAGATGATGACCACCAAGTCCGACGACGTGGACGGCCGCGTCCGGGCCTATGGAGCCATCGTGCGCGGGGAGAACCTGCCGGCGGCCGGCATCCCCGAATCCTTCAAGGTGCTGCTCAAGGAGATGCAGTCGCTCTCCTTGAATGTGGAGGTGCTCAACGCGGAAGGCAACGTGATCGAGATGAAGGACGAGGACGACGACCCCAGCGCCGCCTCCGACGACCTGGGCTTCAACATCGGCGCCCGTCCGGACGCCGCCGCCAAGGCCGACCAGTCCGCTCCAGAACCGGAGTACCGCTGAACCACCAATCACAGGGATGTCCGCCTGAAGGGCATCCCGCCAAGAGGCAAACTTCAGAGCAGTTACAAGATCAGAGACAGGACACAGAGTGCTGGACGTCAATGCATTTGACAAACTGAGAATCGGACTGGCCACGGCCGACGACATCCGCGGCTGGAGCTATGGCGAGGTCAAGAAGCCAGAAACCATCAACTACCGTACCTTGAAGCCTGAGAAGGACGGCCTGTTCGGCGAGCAGATCTTCGGACCAACCCGCGACTGGGAGTGCGCCTGCGGCAAGTACAAGCGCGTGCGCTTCAAGGGGATCGTCTGCGAGCGCTGCGGCGTGGAGGTCACCCGCTCCCGCGTCCGCCGCGAGCGTATGGGCCATATCGAGTTGGCCGCCCCCGTCACCCACATCTGGTTCTTCAAGGGCGTGCCCTCCAGGCTGGGATACCTGCTGGACATCGCGCCCAAGGACCTGGAGAAGGTCATCTACTTCGCGGCCTACATGGTCACCAAGGTGGACGAGGAGCAGCGTCACAAGGACCTGCCCGACCTGCAGGACGAGTTCGACAATGAAATCTCCCAGCTGGAGAAGAAGCGCGACCTGGAGATCGACAAGCGCGCCAAGAAGCTGGAAGAGGACCTGGCCGAGCTGGAGAAGACCGACGAGGTCAAGGGTTCCATGAAGGCCCGTCTGCGCAACGGGGCCGAGCGGGACATGACCGCCATCCGCAAGCGCTATGACGACCAGATCCAGCGGATCACCGCCGTCTTCGACCGCTTCAAGACACTGAAGCCCGGCGACATGGAGGGCGACGTCGATCTGTGGCGGGAGATGCAGGACCGCTACGGTGACTACTTCGAGGGTTGCATGGGCGCCGAGGCCATCAAGAAGCGTCTGCAGGACTTCGACTTGGAGGGTGCCGCCAAGGAGCTCCGTCACGAGATCGACACCGGCTCCGGCCAGCGCAAGGCCCGTGCCCTGAAGCGGCTCAAAGTGGTCTCCGCCTTCCTGAACACCGGCAACAAGCCCGAGGCCATGGTTCTGGATGTCGTACCGGTCATCCCGCCCGATCTGCGCCCCATGGTGCAGCTGGACGGCGGCCGCTTCGCCACCTCCGACCTGAACGATCTATACCGGCGCGTCATCAACCGCAACAACAGGCTCAAGCGCCTGATCGAGCTGGGCGCCCCCGAGATCATGCTCAACAACGAGAAGCGCATGCTCCAGGAGGCTGTGGATTCCCTCTTCGACAACGGCCGTCGTGGCCGTCCCGTCACCGGAGCCTCCAACCGCCCCCTGAAGTCCCTGGCAGACATGCTCAAGGGCAAGCAGGGACGCTTCCGCCAGAACCTGCTGGGCAAGCGTGTGGACTACTCCGGCCGTTCCGTGATTGTGGTCGGGCCCTCCCTGCGCATGCACCAGTGCGGCCTGCCCAAGCCCATGGCCCTGGAGCTCTTCAAGCCCTTCGTCATCAAGCGGCTGGTGGACCTCAACTACGCGCAGAACATGAAGAGTGCCAAGCGCCTGGTCGACCGTGGAGATCCCGAGGTCTGGGGCGTGCTGGAGGAGGTCATCTCCGAGCATCCCGTCCTGCTCAATCGTGCGCCTACGCTGCACCGTCTGGGCATTCAGGCCTTCGAACCCATCCTGGTCGAAGGCAAGGCCATCCACCTGCCCCCGCTGGCCTGCGCGGCCTTCAACGCCGACTTCGACGGCGACCAGATGGCAGTCCACCTGCCCCTGTCGGCCGAGGCCCAGGCCGAGGCCCGTTCGCTCATGCTGGCCTCCGACAACATCCTCAAGCCCGCTGACGGCCATACGGTCACCATGCCCTCCCAGGACATGATTCTGGGTCTGTACTATCTGACCACCGTGGTTGACGGCGCCAAGGGCCAAGGCCGGATCTTCTCCAGCCTGGCCGAGGCCCGGATGGCCCTGGACCTGGGCGAGATCGACATGCAGGCCAAGATCCTGCTGCGGGTCCCTGCCGACTTCGTCATGCCAAGGAACTGGGAGCCCGGCGACCTCAAGGTCGTCGACCCCGAGCCTGGTAGCCCAGATGTGGTCAAGGAAGAGGTCTTCAAGGACGGCTCCCGTCTGTTCGCTACCAACTACGGACGGGTCCTGTTCAACCGGACGCTCCCTGTGGACTACCCCTTCATCAACGAGCAGGTGCCCAAGGGCAAGCTGTCCGGCATCGTGGACGACATCGCCACCAGGTACTCGACCGCGCAGGTGGCGGCCACCCTGGATGCCCTGAAGGATCTGGGCTTCACCCGGGCCCAGTGGTCCGGCGTGACCATGGCCTTCTCCGACATCGTGGTGCCGCCCGAGCGCAGCGAGATCGTCAACGAGTACCAGGGGCAGGCCGCCAAGGTCAATTCCCAGTACGACATGGGTCTGCTGACCGATGAGGAGCGCCGTCAGGAGCTGATCAACCTGTGGACCGAGTGCACCGACAAGGTGGCTGACGCCATGCAGCAGCACTTCACTCCGGACAACAACGTGAACATCATGGTCCAGTCCGGGGCGCGAGGCAACTGGATGCAGATCCGCCAGATCGCCGGTATGCGAGGCCTGGTGGCCAACCCCAAGGGCGAGATCATTCCTCGACCGGTCAAGTCCAACTACCACGACGGCCTGTCAGTGCTGGAGTACTTCATCTCCCAGCACGGCGCCCGCAAGGGTCTGGCCGACACCGCACTGCGTACCGCCGAGTCGGGCTACCTGACCCGTCGTCTGGTCGACGTCTCCCAGGACGTGATTGTGCGCGAGGAGGACTGCGGCACCATGCGCGGTCTGACCATGAAGGTGGCCGAGCGCGACGAGCAGGGCAACCTGGTCCTGGTCAAGGCCGCCGACGGCGGACCCTACTCCAGGCTCCTGGCCGCCGATGTCATCGACCCCAAGGACGGCAAGACCGTGCTCTACAAGCGCGGCGACGCCCTGTCCATGGACGTGCTGCGTGACATGGTCGCCCATGGTGTGGAGGAGGTCAAGGCCCGCTCGGTCCTGACCTGCGAGTCCACCCGCGGGGTGTGCGCCAAGTGCTACGGCTGGTCCCTGGCCACCAACAAGCTGGTGGATGTGGGCGAGGCCGTGGGTATTGTGGCCGCTCAGTCCATCGGCGAGCCCGGCACCCAGCTGACGCTGCGTTCCTTCCACTCCGGCGGCGTGGCTTCGGCTTCCGACATCACCCAGGGTCTTCCCCGTGTCACCGAGCTCTTCGAGGCCCGTACCCCCAAGGGCGAGGCTCCTATCGCGGAGTTCCCCGGCACCGTCAAGGTGGAGGACACCGACCGCGGCCGTCAGGTGACCCTGACCCCGGACGACACCTCTGTGGAGGCGCTGACCTACCCGGTCACCCGTCGTGCGCCCATGATGGTCAAGGACGGACAGCACGTCGAGGCTGGCACCCAGCTGATCGAGGGCTCCGTGGATCCCAAGAAGATCCTGCGCATCCTCGGCCCGCGTGCCGCCCAGGTGAACATCGTCAACGAGGTGCACACGGTCTACCGCTCCCAGGGCGTGGACATCCACGACAAGCACATCGAGGTCATCGTCCACCAGATGCTCCGCCGCGTGACGGTCATCGACTCGGGCGACACCGACCTGCTGCCCGGCGAGCTGGTCGATCAGGCCAAGTTCAAGGCCGCCAACATGAAGGCCGTCAAGGCCGGAGGCAAGCCCGCCGCGGGACGTCCTGAGCTCATGGGCATCACCAAGGCCTCCCTGGCCACCGACTCCTGGCTGTCGGCCGCCTCCTTCCAGGAGACGACCCGCGTGCTCACCGAGGCCGCCCTGAACCAGAAGGTCGACGACCTGAAGGGCCTCAAGGAGAACGTGATCATCGGCAAGCTGATCCCGGCCGGCACCGGCCTGGCCAGGTACCGCAACGCCACCGTGGAGCCCGACAAGGCCATCCGCGACACCATCTACCCCAACTTCGGCCTGGGTGGCGGCGACGTGGACCTGAGCGACGCCGACCTGAACGATGTGGACTTCTCCAACATCGACTTCGGGGATCTGAAGCTGGGCGACGACTTCAACCCGGACGACTTCCTCAACGACCAGGGCGGCCAGAGCCATCTGGACACCCCCAACGTGCAGGATCCGTCAGCTGAGTCCGGCGATCAGACGGCTGCCACAGGCACGGGATCCTCGGATGCCGCCGATGGCAGTGACTCCGATCAGAAGCCATCCCAGCAGCCTGGTTCGGCCACCTTCTCCTCTTCGGAGGATCAGCACTCCAACCAGTGAGTGCCTGCACGGCCAGTAGCCGCAGATCCGCTTGTGCCGGATGATCCGGCCTCGTGGATTCGGCTGCAGGATATGTGATAAAGGATGAGGGCCCGTACGATCATAGCGATCGCACGGGCCCTCATCTTGTTTTCCTCGCGGTCAAGATTGCAGACAGACAGTGACGACGATGGCTGTAGATGACGGCTATTTGGTGACTAAATCTCAGCAGGAAGGAAATGTCATGGTGGGTCCCATCATGTAGGCAGGTCGGCGTAGCCGGGTTTTGATGCCTAGTAGGAGCAGGATCGGGAGGGCGGGTAGCCAGACCGGCATGGTCCAGAGTGTCGCTTTGGTTATCAGGGGTCCGTACTGCTTCCAGAAGGAGGGTGGAGACTGCGGGGATGCTTCTTGCCCGCCGACGGTGGTTCTGCCTTGGGTGGTGTGGTCGTCGTGGGGAGGGTCGGCCAGCGGGGGTGGTGGCTGGCGGACCAGGGTGCGTGGGTCGGGTGGTGTGGGGTAGAAGGGGATCCATCCGAGTCCCTTCAGATTGACCTCCACCCAGGCCTGGGCATCACGTCCCGTCAAGTCGATTCGGATGCTCCCGTCCGCTGACGCCGGACGGCAGGCTGGACCCGTCCGCCTCCTCTGTGGTCACAGAGGAGGTCGTATAATCAGGATAAAGGCGGTATCGGGTGGAAGACGTCGGTGTCTGAGAGCCCTGGTTATTTGAAGCCTTTCTCGCCGTTAGCCGGTTCTTTGGGTTCCGCGCTTGCGCAGGTGTAGGGCGAAGGGTGAGTGGTGGTGATGTCTGTGTCGACCGGTGGGCGCGTTGGTGCCGGCGGGGTGTCGGATGGCGTTGATGATCGGGTTGATGCGTTTGTCCTGTCGTCGATCATGTCGCGTGTGGTGGGGAGCATCCCGCATGCGCGGCCTGGTACCCGTGAGTTCTCCTTGGGCGGGGTCCTGTGGAAGACGGTGCTGTACGCGTTGACCTATGTGGCCGGGTTCGCCTGCGGCTGGTTCCTCCTGTTTGACCAGGACCAGGATTGGGTGCGCATGCGGATAGGCCAAGCTACGTTTCCCGTACTGTTCTCTATTTTTGCTGTGACTATCCTGTTGGGGCGGTATGAGGATGGGAAGGGGCGTCCGGGGCCTTGGTTTGTGGTGTTGTCGCTTCCGTGCGCTCCGGGATTCGGTGTCGTATTTGGGTCTGTCGGTCGTACCTCGGGTGGTGTGTTCCGGTGGGTCCTGGTGTCGGTGGCTGTGTTGGTGGCTGTTGGGGTGTCGGTGTTTCCGGTGGTGATGCGGCTAGTGCGCAACGGGTTTTTGTCGTGGGCGGCGATGGTGGTGTTGTGCGTGGTGCCGTCCTGGATGCTGGCCAAGGCGACGGGGTCTGCTGGCGCGTCCTTGTTCTGGTGCTGCGTGGTGGGCGTCGTCGGCGCCTTGTGGTTCGTGCTGGACATGTGGGCGATCGAGAAGTGCGCGAGCACACATCGTGATGCGGCTTTCGAGTGGCTGGCGGCCTGGGCGCTGGTGTTCGATCTGATCGTGCTGATCGCCTCCCTCCTGGGAGCCTCCAATGATAACGACGATGCCGGCCGATGACGCCGCACGGCGGGCTGCGCCATGGGTGTGTTTGCGTTGATGTCGATATTGGATGTTCCGTTCCGACAATTCGTCGGTACGGGCTTATGAAGAAAGTGAAGGTGAGGATTATGGCCAGTGCCTTGTTATCGAAGAGGCCGCCTCGTGTGGATGTGATGAAAGGGTACGAGCCCATGTACGATGCGACCATGCAGGAGTGCATGCAACGGCCCTTCTACCTGTATGCGAGGGGGAAGGGGCGTTCCTGCCGCAAGGAGATATGGGTTTTCGCCGCGTTCATCTGGGTCTTGGACACCTTCCTGACCCGCTTGTTCTCTTCGGGTCTCTTGGCTGTCGTACCGGGGCTGTTCTCCCTGGCAGTGCTGGTGCCTATGTATGCCCTGATGGTGCGGCGTCTGCATGATCTGGCCCTGTCGGGGTGGTTGGCGCTCGTCCCCTATGTGCTGGAGGTGGTCGGCGTGGGGCTGATTGTCGGTCCGATGGTGTCGGATGCCTTGGAAGGGCTGGACCCGTCCGCCCCTTCGCCTACGGGGATCGTCATCCTCCTTCTGGCTGTGGTAGTCCGGCTGGCCATCATGTGCGTTCCCTCGCGTCGCCGTCATCCAGTTGTCGATAACGGAAGCCTCGGTGCGAGTCAGACTGGCACGGCACAGTATCCAGGGGACCCGAACGGACAGTGACCCTATCCTGTAACAGGAAAGGATGAACCTCGACGATGCGGGATGGGAAGAGGCCTGCATGAACGGCACTGATACAAGACCGGTATCAACGGCTTGGCGAACCAGGCGGTGGATCCGAGGCCTTAAACAGGATGGTGGTGCGTGATGGCTGGTGGTGTTTCCGGTTCCTTGCGGCTTCCTGCAGGGAAGTCCTGGCTGCAGAGTGCGTCTTCAGTCATGTCGCGGGTGGCGGGGTGTGCGCGTCATGCGTCTGCGGGTGAGCGTGCCTTTTCGCGTGCCGGCGTGGTGCGCAAGCTGGCGGTGTACGGGACGGCCTTTCTGGCGGGGTTTGTGCCGGGCTGGGTGTTCCTGTACGGGGATGAGCAGTGGATGCGCGACCGTTTTGTGCAGTTCTGTCTGGCTGGCCTGTTCCCGGTTTTTGTGATGTGGTGGTTTTTGAGCCGGTTCGAGAGCCATGGGGGGCGTCCGGGGTTCTGGTGCCTGGCGCTGACGATGCCGACGATGCCCTGCTGGGGGGTGATGTTCGGCGCGATGACCGGCGAGCGTCCGGGGGTGATGCGTTGGGTGTTGGTGTCGGTGGCTGTGCTGGTGGTGGCCGGGGTGACCTGGTTGCGGTTTGTGTCGGATCGGGTGCATAGCCGTGTGGCGGCCTGGGTGGCTTCGGCTGTGTCGTGTGTGCTGCCGTCGTGGATGCTGTGCCTGTTGTTCGGGGGCTCTCCATTGTCGTGCCTGCCCTGGTGTATGGCGGTGGGCGCGGCAGGTGCCTTGTGGTTTCTGCAGGATCTGTGGGCTATCGATTATTGCGCTGGCGACAATCGCGACGCCTCCTTCGAGTGGCTGGCGGCCTGGGCGCTGATTTTCGACCTGATGACCTTGGTGGCCGCTCTGGCACGCGGCAGCACCGCCGTGCAGGATCAGCAATGAGCTTGCTCCGGCTGTGCCGGTTCTTGGCCGGGTGGGCGAAGTGGCGGATTCGATGCTTTGAGCAGGAGGATGGTGTGTGATGGCTGGTGGTGTTTCTGGTTCCTTGCGGCTTCCTGCAGGGAAGTCCTGGCTGCAGAGCGCGTCTTCAGTCATGTCGCGGGTGGCGGGGTGTGCGCGTCATGCGGCTGTGGGGGAGCGTGTCTTTTCGCGTGCCGGCGTGGTGCGCAAGCTGGCGGTGTACGGGACGGCCTTCCTGGCGGGGTTTGTGCCGGGCTGGGCGTTCCTGTACGACCAGGACGAGCAGTGGGTGCGCGACCGTTGTATACAGTTCGGCCTGGCGGGCTTGTTTTCGGGTTTTGCGATGGCGTGGTTTTTGAGTCGGTTCGAGAGCCGTGGGGGGCGTCCGGGGTTCTGGTGCCTGGCGCTGACGATGCCGCTGATGCCCTGCTGGGGGGTGATGTTCGGCGCGATGACCGGCGAGCGTCCGGGGGTGATGCGTTGGGTGTTGGTGTC
>NZ_NPOR01000046.1:0-5676 GCF_003688325.1 Bifidobacterium sp. wkB338 | reverse complement strand
AGCTTCACCCCGCCCACCACCGCCGGCGGCTACTCTTGGATCAGCGAGGGAAACAAGGACAAAATGTCGCAGAGCTTGCTCGCCTCACAGGACGTTACCAAAGATTTCAAGTATGAAAACGGTGAAATCACCTACAAGGCCAGCGCGATGGGCACCACAACCACCGTTCACCTGAAGAAGCAGTAAAAAATATCTGTATAGCCCCCCCCCCTCAACTTCTACCCAAGAAATGTCATACAAAAGCGTATTTCTGAGGTGCGATCTGCTTTTCCTATGCAAGTCAGGTCATGCCAAAGATATGAATCAGAATCCAGACGATACCTGCACCCAGAGAAAATCCAACGGCAGAAGTCACACAGAAATAGACGACCGGACCCACAATCGGATGGGACTTGAACGCCCGGCTGTAGTATCGATTTCCGGGTATAACCCACTTTCGTTCAAAGCGGGTTCGTTTACTGCGGTCCACTTCCTCGCCAGACAGAAAGGCCTTGATCTCCCGATAGGTCTGCACATCATTGCGGGCTTTAATCTGCTCAATGTACGCGGCAGCTATGATACCAAAAATGCCCGTTATCAGAGCCAAGGCAAGCGTGGCATACAGAATCACATCCGACTTATTCAACTTCAAATAGAGAGCAAACCCGACGATAAGGGTCAAAAACATGAAGACCGTGAGAATTCCACAGACCAAGCCGAGTCGGCGAAGGTTTTTGGTTTCCGCATGAATGCTCTTATCCATGATGTCGAGGTCTCCTTTGATCAGCTGGTCTATGGTCACCTCGAAGAGGTTGGACAGGAGGAGCAGGTTCTGCACGTCCGGGTAGGTACGGTCGTTCTCCCAGTTGGATATGGTCTGGCGGGACACAAATACCTTCCCCGCAAGATCGTCCTGGGACATGCCCCGCTCCGAGCGATACCGGCGAATCTGATTACCGAGTTCCATACCCCTGCCACTCGCTTTCCCTGACCATCGTTCGCTGACCGATGTTGGTTGATGACTATGTGCTTGCATCATCGTGACCTGCGCTAGTCCGACCTCCTCAAGCTATCAACCCAACCCCTCACCCAGCAAAAATTTCCCCGCCAAAAGTCTTTGACACCCTCATTTTTCAAGGATTATCAGCATGGCTCAACCAAAATGCAGGCTGGAGAAGCACCTCAGACGGGTTATCAACGCCACACCAATCACACTCGACTCACGTTGCCGATTGCCAAGCCCTATGTATTGTCATGCAATTAGGCCATCCAAAGATAAGAAGGTGTAGACCGTGGGACAAGACCCGGTCGTACTCCCCATGATCCACGAGCGGCATCGAAGGATTATGTCAACTGATGTGCTTCACGATTGGAAATCGGCCATCGGCTCCGCGGCAAGACTCGACGGATCCGGTCCGTAGATAATCATCGGTATGGATTCCAAGGGCCCTATCCTGAAATAAGAAGGCAGCTCGGGTAGGTAGCTTAACATACCACGCCATGACACCGGCATCAGACAATACAATACATGAGTTCAGAACCGCCAGGAGCTGACCATGAGCAGACGGGGAATCAACAGCTTCTTCGTAATTAGTGGACAACCAGATACTCAACATCATGGCGTCCGAATACAAGACCGAGATGCGGGAAGCGATGTCAGACCAATCAGAGTTGCCCCCCACATATCGAACGATGACTTGAAGACCACCTTAGTGCCCCTCCCACAAGCACTCCTGCAGACTATAGACATCGAAGCCAAGTCGATGCAAAAAACATAGTGACACGCCGACCAAGCTGCTAACACCCACGAGACTGCCGAGATGCTGGTGATACTGGTGAGCTCCCTGAACACTTGGAGAGCGCAGAAAATCGAACTGCCATACTTGCATATAGGACGACCGGCGGATACTGGCTCGAAAATGCGACGATCAAATCAGCCGCAACACTATGCGGACAGGATGAGTCCGGAGGTGAAACCTGCAGCAGCAATGTGCGCGAATCCGAAAACAAGAATGATCTCAAAGCCATAAGGCATTGGAACCATTATCTTCTCGTGCGCCAGACAGGATTCGAACCTGCAACCTGCTGATCCGTAAATAGCGGTATTTTAAGAGCTGGCAAGGAAGCCGTTTTTAAGATTGGCGAAATATCAACGGTTTTAGCACAACTGACAGTCGACTGATTCCCTACTAAGGGTCAGTTGTTTGTCACACAAATGTCACACAAAATTCGGAGTGCAGACGCCGAAGCGCAAAAGAGCCGCTGGAGCCAGAGTGCCTTTCGAGTACACGGCAAGCTTGAAAAGCAAGGACAAAGACGGCAACACCGTCATCAAAAGCAAGGCGAGGTGGAAACAGCAGATCTACGTCGGATACTATCCGGATGGGCGGAGACGTAAAAGGACTTTTACGGCGGACACCTCGGGAGCCGTCACCAAGAAGGCACGGGCCTGGCGGAAAGATATGAGGGGGAACGACGGGATTGAAGTGGACAAGAAAGCCACGCTGGGCGCCTACTCCCCCGTCTTCCTGGCGAGATGGTGGATCCCAGGTCTTACAGGATGTATACCGACATCCTGCAGAATCATCTCGCAGATTACCAGGACAAGCCTCTGGCGCAGTTCACGCCGTCCCCTATCACCTACATACTGGCCACGGCCAAGGCCCATGACCGAAAGGGACGGGTATTGGGCAATGCCGAGATCAGACTGAAAAAGCAGCTAAGGTCAACTCTTGACTCCCTCTTTGAAGACGCGAAAAAAAAGGATTATCTTGTCCAACCCCGCCGAGAAGCTGCCCATCCCTCAAAGCAAGGATGCCCAATATAAGGAAGTTGGTCGGGAGAGAACTGCCTTCAGCATGCCCGAGATGGAGTCGATGCTGCGAGCTGCTACCGCGATGCCCGACAAGGCAGAGGGAGCGCGCATGCGGTTCCGACTGCTGACCGGAATGCGCTAAGGGGAGATACTGGGTGCCCGCGAGCCGGATCTCCGCCTCTACAAGGTCGAAACCGTATCATACGAGGACCATGAGGTGGAGAAGGAATGCGAATACCTCGATGCTGACGGCAAACCACAGAAAGGCAACATCAAAGTCACAGAGCAAGTCCCCGTGGGAACAATAGCATTGGTCGGCAGCTATGAGGTCAACTGGAAGCTCGAGGAACTCCAAAAAGACCACGGATGCGGCAACACGTGCCCAAATGGCTGGCCGTGCCGAAAGAAACGAGGTGCCAACGATCCGGACAGCAAATGGCGGATCGGACGGGTTTGACATGCTCCACCTTTCGGGCCGTTGATACCTTACTCACCCCGAGAGCATGACAGGCCATAAAGTCCTCATTGTGCCAGTGCTTGCACAGGTGATGCAGCAGCATATAAAAGCCACGAGCAAGCAGCCGAATCCATATAATCTGTTATTCCATAAAGTTGATGTTTCCGTCATCGACCCCAAGCAGAACATGGCGAATTTTCGCACTCTAATCAAACTCGCGCACATCCCCAACTCGGAGTCTCACTCAAGCCATGAGACTAGGTACAGCGTGGTCCCCCTCCTAGCGTCCATGGGCGTTGACGCGCAGCTCATCAAAGAGATCGTCGGACACTCCTCTGATGCCCTGATGGAGCACTAAATCACACCGATGACAGCGAGAGCCTCAAGGCCAGACCCTGGATGAGAGCCTGGGTCTGAAGCAGATCGAGTTCGACTAAGCCTTGTTCTTACTGCACAGCCGTTTACGCACGGGGATTAATTGACATTCGAGATCCACGCAATCAGCGATAAACTGCTGCATTTCTTTCCGAGTGACAATGTGTTGCTTATCACTGTTGACAAGGTTCTTGTCATTGTGTTTTGTTTTCGTGTCCAGGACTTGCTCTTGGCTATCATCTTCTTTCTTGCCTATAGTGACTGGGAACCCGTGGACTATACGGTTTCTCTCATCAAGCAAGCGACCAAATTGGTCTGCTATGTTCGTGTTAAGTTCATGGTCAATATAATCTCTAATGTGCTTGACGTAGCTGCGTTGCCCGGCATCGATCAAGTGGTACCAGTCGAGTTCCTCTGTCAAACCCGTATAGCCAAGATTCTCGACGACAAAAGCGTTGATTCGGTCGAAAACAAATAGGCTTGCTCCCAACAGATATGTGTAGTCGTCTTTGGGGAGTATATCTTTCGCATCGTCCGCTATTACTAAGTCAAAATTTACCTGTCTGTCCATAATTATAAGAGTAGTCGGCCTACCTGCTCTGGTATCTGTGCTCGATCTCTCTGACGGTCCGCTCTGTGGCCCCTATTGGATGGCGGCAAGGCGCTCGCGGTCCTGCCGGCTGGCTTTGGCCTGGACAGCTGCTCTTGGTCGATGTGCTGGTCGAGCCGCTTGTGCAGGACAATGGTCAAACAGCTCCCGTTGGTTATCTGAGATGAGATCGCGAGGGGACTGCCTGAAATCCGCGAGACATCGTCAGGAATAGGGAAGAGTGCATTTCTGAGTGGCGCAAATAGATCGTTCTCCCGGCAAATGTCCGTTAACACTAGCCTCCCATGTTCATTCTGTAAACAGGATCTGCCTAAGGCAAAAGCAATAAGATAGTTAATGTAAGGATATTGTACAAATATCGCAAAAAACAGGAAAAGAAAGGCTGTAAATATTATGGACACGCAGATCGACATGAGCCAAACAAAAGAAATCGAAGACCTGCAGCATAGATACCAGACGGCTGAAAACGCAGTTCTTGGCAAACTCATGCCTTTGTGGTGGGGCGTTTCGGAAGATGATTTCTTTCTGGAGCCCTCATTAGCAGCGACTAAGGGAGAGAATGAAACCTTTGCCATATACAAGAACGAGCGAAGGGAGCTCTCCGTGCAGAGGAGATTGCTTTCAGCCCTTCGCATCTCATGGAAAGAATATGCTGCAGTTGCAAATGGCCTGGACTGCGACATTGCCGGCGAGACTGATAGTACATGGGACGCGTCGGCCTGCGGGTCGTTGAAAGATCGAGGACTTGGTCTGCGCTTCCTGCTGCAATACGCAGCATTGAACATCTGCTGGCAATACGCAACCAACGATCGCGGCCCGCTGATCGTCCCCACTGAACAAAGCCAGTGTCCTGATCCACTGCCTGTATCCACGAATCGAATGATCGCTGAAAAAGTCAACATCCTTACCGGCAGGAAGATCATAGAGCATAAGCCAGTCGAAGGCGTCCGCAAAGTCAGAACGTTCCGAGGAACTGTTCTGACTCCGCAGCAGCCCTGCGAAGCCTGCAATGCTTGCAGGAACCCGTCAAGACGGCCCGATTCGCTTTGCTAAGATCTTCCATTGTGGGCACACCGGTATAGCAGGCTAAGCATGCACACCTATGAACGATAAGGTCATGCCGCCCGAAAACTTCAGGGGGAACCGGACGGCATAACAAAATCAGACTACCTAAGGGAAAGTGTCCATAAAACAATTGAGCCACGAATGTAGATAATTCATGGTTGCAAACTCAAATAGGTAAAGTGTCTTGCTTCGCTTCTTTCACTGGAGTGATAGATTCCAGAATTCTCTTAGTCTTGATCACTGCTCCCAATTCATCCGATACTTCAGACTTCAAGACAGAAAGACTATATTTGGTTTTTCCATTCACTGCGTACTGTGATACCAGTTGTATCAGGTTTGGAGTATTAACCTCGACAGCACTCGACTTTTTCGAAT